>NZ_JYNH01000120.1 GCF_000960765.1 Desulfosporosinus sp. I2
CAAGGACGTTTCCCGCCGACCATGCGACACGGATGTCGCTTTGGTCGGGAACCCTGCCCGCTTTCATTACGGATTAGAGCCCTAGTTTGGCACGACGAACGCATGGCTGAGCAAGTGTGACGCGACCCTCCCTATTGGTACTTCCAAATCGTCCAATTGATCGCATCAAGTAAGGCCTGTGCGCTAGCCTTTAGGATATTTTTTGAGACTCCGATTGTCCCCCAAACCTCATGCTCAAGGCGGGTATCGATGATGACACGTACGATAGCTTCTGTTCCCCGCGAACCGTCCAGAACCCTTACTTTATAATTGACGAGTTCACTTTTCCCTAAAATCGGGAAGAATTTTACGAGGGCCTGCCTCAAGGCAGTATCTAAAGCATTCACGGGGCCGTTCCCCTCCGAAGCAATCTGCACTGTATCCTGACCCACTTTAACCTTCACGACTGCGACTGAGTCTAGCTCCCCACGTAAAGGATCACTCCAAACATGATAATCTAAAACTTCAAAGGCTGGTGCGGGGATCTTTCCCAGGATTTTCAGCAGCAAAAGATCAAGGCTTCCTTCAGCAGCTTCAAATTGAAACCCGCAATGCTCCATCTCTTTGATTTCATTCATGGCATTTTCAACTCGTGGATCTTCTTTAAGCATGGAGGGGTCAAACTTACGTAGACGTTCCAAAATATTGGCCTTTCCTGCCTGATCCGAAATTAATATTCGTCGTTCATTTCCCACCCCGGCAGGATCCATGTGTTCAAAGGTCCGTTGGTTTTTGAGTATAGCATCTACGTGCATACCTGCTTTATGCGCAAAGGCGCTTCGCCCTACAAATGGCTGTTTTTCATCAAACGGTGCGTTGGTTAGTTCTGCAACAAAGCGAGAAAAGGAAGTGATCTTTAACAAAGCTTCCTCAGAAACAACCGAGTAATTCCCAGTAAGCTGTAGTAACGGAATGAGCGTACTTAAATTAGCATTTCCACACCGTTCCCCGTATCCATTCCAGGTCCCCTGAATTTGTGTGACCCCATATTCCACAGCAATTAAGGAGTTGGCAACAGCAAGCCCTCTATCATTATGGACATGGATGCCAAGTTCTGGCGGGTTGAATTCCCGCTTAACAGCTTTAACACCATCTACTATTTGATCCGGAAAGCTTCCGCCATTCGTATCACACAAAATAATGGTCTTTGCCCCTCCATCCATAGCCGCTGCAATACACTTTAACGCATATTTCGGATTCTCCTTAAAACCGTCAAAAAAATGTTCGGCATCAAAAAAGACTTCTCTACCTTGATTAAGCAAGAAGGAAACTGACTCTCGTATCAACCGAAGGTTTTCTTCTAAGGTTGCCCGTAACACATCCCTCACATGCAGATCCCACGACTTTCCGAAAATCGTAATCGTCTTGGCCCCTGAAGCTAAAAGATTTAATAGGATATCGCTCTGCTCCGGTGACTCTAGGACTTTGCATGTACTACCAAAAGCGACGATGTGCGCCAAAGGGGAATGCAAGTCGCGTGCTTGTTGAAAAAATTCTTGATCGAGTGGATTAGCACCAGGCCAACCCGCTTCTACATAAAGACTACCCATTTCCTCAATTCTCTTAACGTAACTTAACTTATCTTGTGTTGAAAAATGAATCCCTTCCCCTTGAGCCCCATCTCGCAACGTAGTGTCGTACACTGTAATTTTCTTCCCTTGATTCTGATTCAATGTTCTCCCCCTCTTCTTATAACACAGCCTTTGCGCCGTTCAAACTAAAGTAATATTAAATAAGAGCCCCATGGCAAGTTCCCTAAGAACTTGCCACGGGGCTTTTCTCCCACACGGTGTAGTTGGTCCTACCAACCTGTATCGCTCGGTCCAGTCCCTTTTCGGCGGAACCCTAGATACACTTCTTATTGTGCTATTATACGACAGGTGCCCTTTGATGTACAACAGGAGTATATATTTTAATCTTATACTATTATCAACGCCATAAATCAAGACCACACGCAAAGGCCCCATGGCAGTCCCAAGAACTTACCACAGGGCTTTTTACAGAACGATGTATTTAGCATCTACAAGTTCTTTGCTACCTGGCAAACAAAGCGTGCGACACGGTCCCTTCTCGCCATCCTGCAAGAAGGCTAATACGTGCGAAGGCAGTGTCTTCGGGCTACAGGGACACTTGGCCATCCGTGGCCGGCGGATGTCGCTTTGGCCGGGAACCATGCCGCTTCCATAACGGCTTAAAGCCCTAGTTTGGCACGACGAACGCATGGCTGAACAAGTGTGACGCGACCCTCCCCGTCTTCTCCCTAGGCCCAGAGGGTCGCGATCACACGGCGTGAACGCCTTTGCGCGAGTCGTAGCCAAACTCGGCTCTAATCCGCTTTCATAAAGCAGGGCGGGAAACAAGGACGTTTCCCGCCGACCATGCGACACGGATGTCGCTTTGGTCGGGTACCCTGCCCGCTTGCATACTGATTAGAGCCCTAGTTTGGCACGACGAACGCATGGCTGAACAAGTGTGACGCGACCCTCCCACGACGAACGCATGGCTGAACAAGTGTGACGCGACCCTCCCATAGGTCCTTAATAGCACTTTTGTCCACAAACATTAAAGGTCAGTACTTCCAAGTTAACGGCTAGGTCCACGTTCCGGAGCTCAATTTCTGGAGGAACATTCAAAACGACGGGTGCAAAATTCAGAATGGCCTCTACTCCGGCACTAATTAATTGATCGACAATTTCTTGGGCAGCCGCTGCAGGAACAGCTACAATCCCAATCTGTGTACGGTTTAATTTTACGACGGTTTCTAATTGATCGATGGGTAGAACCTCGACATTACCGATCTTGGTTCCCACCTTTTTAGGATCTGCGTCAAATATACTGGTGATCACAAAGCCACGTTCTCTGAATCCTTTATAAGAACTTAAAGCCAGCCCTAAGTTCCCCACTCCGACAAGGGTTACGCTCCAATTAACACTTAACCCAAGGATTCTCAGAATATGTTGGCGGAGATCCTTGACATTATACCCGACACCTCTAGTCCCAAACTCTCCAAAATAGGCCAGATCTTTTCTTACTTGGGCAGGGCTAACGCCAACTCCATCAGCAATTTCTCCCGAGGAGGTGGTAATAATTCCTTTTCGATCAACATCAGTCAAGTGACGGGAGTATACTGAAAGTCGAATAATGGTTGCCTCTGGAATTTTTAGCGTCTTCAATTGGTTCCCTCATTTCTTGCTGGAATTGCATAGCCAGAATAATATGTTTTTGTTAATTATAGCACTATCTTAAAAAAACGCAATTTTATCCTAGCTCTAACTTCCAAAAAATTTAAAATATGGATAGTTACCCTCCTATTATTTACCGGAAAGCAGGTTTATAATCCTCTGGGACTCATAAAATAACGATAAACCGAAAGTTTTTTGCTCTTCCGAAGTCCTTTTTGCCCGTACTAAGTTAAAATATTGATGAAGAACTTCTAAGTCTTGGGGAGGATGATTACTTGCCATGGCATTCCATACTAGATTTTCCTTGTCTAGCGCTTCGGCCGTTCCCTCCCCCTTAAAAATATTATTGGCATTTGTCAACAGTTCTATAGTAAGTTGAGCACCGTTCCCAGCGACTCGAAACTTGCGTTCTGGAAGCTCTATTTGTTTAGGAACTGTGGTAATACCTTTTTCCGCCAAAGATGCCCGCAACCCTTTTAACTCACTCGCTGAATGACCCAAGCCAATGCCAACCACCCAGGGGTTAGTATTGATTACTTCAGCTTTAAAACCCAGTATCCTGAGTTGCTCTTTTCTTATCTGTGCATTAGATTCGGTTTGAAAGACCCCTATTTGACAAGTCCAGAACGTCACTTCAGGCAAAACTAATACGAGGTTATTGTCTGGATTAGTGTCTTTCAGGCCAGTCTGGGCTCCCTGACTTTGTACACGGTTGGATTGCCCCACAAGCTCTAAATAAATTTTCCCGATTCCCCAGGTCAGTAAACCTAATGTCATTATCCCTAGGATTAAAACAATAACAACTCGAATTTGAGCCATAATCTTCAAGTTCATTCCCCTTCCGTGCGTTGTTCTGGACAACCTTCTCTACACGGAAGATATGTTAAAAATGGCAGAAATAGACCGGGCCGACTATTTAAAAAAGACCCTGAACATATTGCCAAGGTCTTTTGAACTATATACTTTTAAAGGATTTTTGATAAGCCAAAGTAAAACGTTGCAGCAAGTAAAGAAGTTGTTGGGATTGTCACAAGCCAAGCAACCAGCATTTGTTGAGCGACTCCCCAGCGCACAGCAGAAACCCGCTTCGCGCTCCCAACCCCCATGATGGAACCTGAAACAACATGGGTAGTGGAGACTGGGAGATGGAGACCTGGAAACACGGTCGCCGACCAGATTACGATGGATGAACTCAAGTCTGCGGCAAAACCATTGATGGGTTCTAGTTTAAAGATCTTCCCGCCCATGGTCCGGATGATCTTCCATCCTCCCGCAGCAGTTCCAGCAGCCATGGCAAAAGCACAAGCAAATTTCACCCATAGTGGTGGGCCTAAAACGGTTTGTGCTTGCAACCCTGCTGCGATAAGGGCCATCGTGATAATCCCCATGGATTTCTGAGCATCATTGGAGCCGTGGTTAAAAGCAAGTAATCCTGCTGAAAGAATTTGCATTTTCTTGAACCCATTATTAACACGAGACGGTGTAAATCCTCCAAAAAAGAAAGAAAGCGATTTCATAATTATAAACCCAAGCACCATACCGACGATAGGAGAAAAAATTAGTGCTGCAAGTATTTTTCCCAAGCCTTGCCAATGTAACACGCTAAATCCAGCTTTAGCAACAGCTGCTCCAGCCATACCTCCAATAATAGCATGTGAGGAACTGCTTGGAATTCCGATGTACCAGGTGAGGAGGTTCCAGACGATAGCACTAAGCAAAGCCGCAATCACAACCTCTTGAGTTGCATATTTGGGTGAGACAATATCTTTAGCAATCGTTTGGGCCACTCCAGTACTATAGAGTGCGCCAAAAAGATTTAAGAAAGCTGCTAGAATCACCGCCCGCTTTGGGCTTAAAGCTCGAGTTGAAACACTGGTGGCAATCGCATTAGCGGTATCATGAAATCCATTAATGTAGTCAAACGCTAAGGCTAAAAACACCACAATGACTAAGAGCATTCCGATACTAGTCATATTTCAAAACCACGCTCTTGAGAAGATCTGCAATGGATTCACAATGATCTAAGGTCGCCTCAATATTCTCCAGAATTTCTTTCCATTTGATGATTTCAATAGGGTCTTTTTCATGTTCAAAAAGCCGCGCCACTTCTGAACGGTAAAGCTTGTCTCCCGCACTCTCTAAGTGATAAATCTCTTCAGCAGCAGCCAAAAGCATCGATTTCTTATAATGTAAATTTCCTAAGTACGAGAAAGCTACCTGAATTTGTTCTGCGGCCAGAAATACCAGATGAACAAGTTCTTGGGCTCCTAAGGATGGCTTGTCAGTACGATAAAGAAGCATACGTTCTACGGTACCTTCCGCGAAATCAACGATGTCATCAAGGACTTGGGCAAGTTCATAGATATCTTCACGGTCTAAAGGGGTAATAAAGGTAGAATTCAGGCGCTCCATAATTTGAGTCGTGACATTATCCGCTTCGTTTTCGAAGCGATGCATTTGGGCAGCGTCTTCATTCGAAACACAGTCTTGTTGCATAATCCCATAGAGTCTTTTTAATGTCTTAGTAATAATTTCGGTGTTTTCGGAAAAAAGTTGATAAAACTTGTCTTCTTTTGGTGATAACTTAAACATACTAATCCTCCAACCCTAAACTTTCTCTGATACAGGGATCGGAACTTCGCTATGAGTCAGAATTCGGTTAATATCCAGTCCACCGAGTATTATATCATAAATTTCGGACATGTTGTGTTAACGTTGTGTTAACTTTTTTAATTGGTCAATTAAGGCTTGACGGGCATCGGCTAGCATGTAAATTGAACCCGTAACACAGAGCATGTCCTTTTCGCCAAGACGCTCGAGCGCAAAAATCACCGCATCCTTGGGATCCTCAAGGCAGGTTACTGGACGTCCATGTCGTTCAGCCAATTTGCCAAGAGCCCTCCAATCCCCTGCCCGTGGAGAATTTGGACGAGTAATAATCAATTCATCCGCCAAAGGCACGAGCATGTCCACAACCTTTTCCCGTTCTTTATCAGCGAGCATCCCTAAACAAAGTATGAGACGCTCCCGTTCATAAAGTGGCAATGCTTGAGCCAACGCCCTCGCTCCATCCACGTTGTGCGCACCATCCAAAAGTATCTTAGGCTTGAGAGAAAGCAATTCCAAACGCCCGACCCACTCTACTTCACGCAATCCGGCATAGAAGGCTTCACGGGGAATTTTAACATCGTATTCACTTTGTAACACTTCACAGACTGTTATAGCCGTGGCGGCGTTGCGGAGCTGGTGCAGTCCCATTAAACGCAGGCGCAATTTCAAGTAGGTTGAGTGCAGTCCCACATGGTCAAATTCCTGTTCCAACTCTCCACTCCATTTGCTTTCCCAGTGGACATCTTCCCCCACTAACCAAAGCGGAACATTCATAGCTTTCGCTTGTTCACGCAATACGGTAATCACGTCAGGGTCTTCAGAGGCCGTCACCACCACAGATTGGGGTTTAATAATCCCCGCCTTCACCTTTGCGATGGAAACTACATCAGACCCTAAATAGTCCATGTGATCCATCCCAACATTCGTGATGACTGAAACTAATGGGGTCACCACATTGGTCGAATCGATGGCCCCACCTAACCCAACTTCTATGACAGCATAATCGACGCTTTCCTCCTGAAAATAGAGTAATGCAAGTGCAGTACTTACCTCAAACTCAGTCGGATGCTCAAATCCTTCCGCAACCATATTCTCTAAAAACGGTCGTACCCGTTTAATGACCTGAATAACGTTTTCTTTGGGGATCATTTGCCCGTTAATGACCATGCGCTCACGATAATCGTGCATATGGGGCGAGGTAAAGACTCCGACCTTGTACCCCGCTTCCCGCAAGATACGGGCAATCATCACCGAGGTTGAACCCTTGCCGTTCGTTCCTCCTACATGAACTATGCGCAGAACTTTCTCCGGGTTTCCTAACCGTTTAAGAAGCTCCTCAATACGACCTAGCCCAAAGTTAATACCAAACGTTGTCAGATTTGCGAGGTATTGTAGGCTTTCAGCATATTCCTGATCAAGATCCTTTTCGGACATTCCCTTTTCCCTCCTGCACATACCATTTACGATTTCAAAACTAATCACTTTAAACTGGCTATAACAGCTTGTGTAAAAACGCTAATAGCTATAGCCTTACTTCAACTCTTTTAAGCGTTCTTCTAAAGCCTCTTTACGGCCTAAAAGTGCTTCTAGTCTTTCTCTTTCTTTGGCTACGACCGCTCCCGGTGCTTTGTTGGTGAATCCTGGATTATTTAATTTTAGGCCGAGATTTTGAATATCCTCGGTTGCAGCAGAAATCTCCTTTTCGAGACGAGAAATCTCTTTCGCAAAATCCATCAGTCCTTTTAAGGGCAGATAGATTTCTACACCCTCTAGGACGGCACTGGCCGCTTGAGACGGTTTTTCTGCCAATAATTCAAATAGTTCTACACTCGCTCCGCCAGCTAATTTCAAAATATCTGACTTCCCGTTTTCAAGCACCTTACGTTGCACCTCGTCTGGGGCGAGTATCAGGATTTCCACTTTTTGTCCAGGTGAAACTTTCATTTCGGCACGAATATTGCGGATTGCCTTCACCGTATCCATGAGCAGTGTCATATTTCCCTCGGCCTCAGCGTCCTTATACTGCGGTATTTGAGGCCATGACTGCATCATAAGGCTACCTTCGTCCTCTTTCGGTAGGTTCTGCCAGATCTCCTCCGTGAGAAAGGGCATATAGGGATGCAACAGTCGCAAGGTTCCTTCGAGGACTTCAAGCAGTACAGATTGGGCCGTGTGCCGAGCTATAGTATCTTCTTTGTTATAAAGGCGTGGCTTAGTAAGCTCAATATACCAATCACAGAACTCATTCCAGATAAACTCAAAGAGTAATCGTCCACCTTCACCGAGATCAAAGTTTTCTAGCGCTTCTGTCCCCTTCTCCACGATAGCAGCATAACGAGAAAGAATCCAGCGATCTGCCAGCGTAAGTTCTCCGCGAGGACCCGCTACGTAATCTTCTAAATTCATAATTACATACCTAGAAGCATTCCAAATCTTATTGGAAAAATTCCGAGTTGCTTCTAAGCGTTCTGGATGAAAACGGAGATCATTGCCTGGGGTATTACCCGTTATAAGCATGAAGCGCAAAGTATCTGCTCCGTACTGATCAATCACTTCAATCGGGTCCACACCGTTGCCTAATGATTTACTCATCTTCCGGCCTTGGGCATCCAGCACTAGTCCGTGAATCATAACTTTTGGGAAGGGCACTTCCTTCATAAACTCCATCGCCAAGAAAATCATGCGGGCAACCCAGAAAAATATAATATCCCTACCCGTCACTAAAACGGAAGTCGGGTAAAACTGTTCCAACTCGGGGGTTTTCTCCGGCCAACCCATGGTGGAAAATGGCCAAAGACCCGAGGAAAACCAGGTGTCTAAAACATCCGGATCTTGCTTTAAGTCCTTTGCTCCGCAGGATGGACAGCTCAAAGGATCAACGCTGGCGCAGATCTCCTTACCGCACGCTTCGCAATACCAAACCGGAATGCGATGTCCCCACCATAGTTGCCGAGAAATACACCAATCCCGGATATTTTCCATCCAGCCCAGATAGATTTTATCAAAGCGATCTGGCACAAACTCTAAGCGTCCATCCCGAACCACGTCAATAGCCGGCTCGGCAAGCGGAGCCATTTTTACAAACCATTGTCGACTCACCATTGGCTCGATTACGCTTGAGCAACGATAACATTCCCCAACCGCATGAGCATGGGGATCGATTTTGACGAGCACGCCTGCCGCCTTTAAATCTTCCACAATCGCTTTACGTGCCTCGAAACGATCCAGCCCTTGATAGCGACCCGTATTTTCATTCATTTTAGCTTCTTTGTCTAAGACCATAATCTGGGGCAATTGATGACGAAGCCCCATTTCAAAGTCGTTCGGGTCGTGAGCCGGAGTGATCTTGACTGCACCTGTCCCAAACTCTCGATCGACATAGTCATCCGCAATGATAGGAATTTCACGATTCACAAGAGGTAACATTATGGTTTTCCCAATTAAATGTGCATACCGTTTATCCTCAGGATGAACCGCTACGGCGGTATCTCCAAGCATAGTTTCTGGTCGTGTGGTTGCCACAACTAGTGCTTCTTCACTGTCTTTGACTGGGTATCTTAAGTGATACAAATTTCCATCTCGGTCGTTGTGTTCCACTTCAATATCCGAAATCGTGGTATGGCATTTCGGACACCAGTTAATAATATAATTTCCACGATAAATAAGACCTTTGTGATATAAGTCAACGAACGCTTCCCTGACCGCCTTTGAACACCCTTCATCCATCGTGAAACGCTCACGTTCCCAATCACAAGAGGCTCCCAATATACGCAACTGCTGAGTAATTCGCCCACCATATTGCCTTTTCCAATCCCAAACCCGTTCTAGGAATTTTTCTCTCCCCAGTTCGTGACGACTCGTCCCTTCCATAGCCAACTGCGCCTCTACTTTAGCTTGAGTAGCAATTCCGGCATGATCCGTCCCTGGCACCCAAAGCGTATTATAGCCCTGCATCCGTTTAAAGCGCGTTAGGATATCTTGAATCGTACTATCCATAGCATGCCCAAGATGAAGAGCGCCTGTCACGTTCGGCGGGGGCATCACAATACTGAACGACGGTCTCTCTTTTTGCACCTCTTGATGAAAAAAGCCCTTTTCCTCCCAATATTGATACCATTTCTTCTCAACCAGGCTCGAATCATATACTTTAGCCATTTCAATTTTTTCCGTATTATTATTATCGTCCATATATCCTAACTCCTTCCAATATAAAAACTTCCTCCCCCTAAACAAAAAAAGCCCTTCATCCAGATAAAGGACGAAAGCTTCCGTGGTACCACCTTAATTCTGAGAGACATAGCGTCTCACAGCACTTATCTGCACTAACGGGGCTTTCCGTCAGGGAGTACTTTATTCCCCCCTGCCCCTCCTGTACGACCTTAGCGCCTTACCGAAAAGGCCTCCCATCTTTGACCTTTCTCTCTGAACGGTTATGCAGCTATTCCTCACATTCTTAGGGTTTTAACGATATTTCATAGCCTCAGTAACGAAAGCTATTGCAGTTTATAATACATTATACACGTTGTGATAAATATTGTCAAAACGCTTACCCGTTACCTTCTGTATAAAAACCCATCTATTATAAATTTTTGTTTATTCAGAATATTTAGAAGGACTTTGCCATTGAAGCAAGAATCTTATCAATGTAGCCATAAGTAAAGAACAACATACTTCTAACAGCTAGTTAAAACTATTCGTATACTCCTTAAAGGATAAGGTTAATAAGTTATTAATTAACCGATTGTCGCTCTGTCGAGCAATAAGTTCAGTGGGGGGAATTTATTAATGGCAGCATTTCTTGAAAGGTTTAGTCAAATCCTTTTTCGTCACTCGCGAATTATCCGCTGGTGGTTTAACCTATCTCTATCGCATAAGCTCGTTCTGGCTTTTTCTATTAGCGCTTTAATCAACCTGTCTGGCGGCGGTTTTGCTTATTTCTTAGCCTTAAAGGGTAATGATTTGATAGCCCATATTGGAACCTTGATGATATTCACAACTCTTGCAAGTCTGTTAATTTTTGTCTATGGCCTTTATATCTCTTTTCTAACTTCAATTCCCCTTCGCCGTGCTGTTAACTTCGCCGAAACACTAGCTAAAGGAGACCTAACGCCGAACCTTTATTATCTGACTGAAAAGGATGAGATCGGCCAACTCTGCATATCCCTTAATATGATGTTGCAGAATTTTCGCTCGTTAGTGGGTAACATTTTGTCTGGAGCGGACACTTTCTATGAATCCTCGCTAGTTTTAGCAGAGCGAGCTGAAGCGACTGCAAATGCTGCAAAGCAAGTTTCTCTGTCCATAGACCAAGTAGCCCAAGGATCACAAAATCAAAGTCAAATAAATAGCATTCAAGCCATTAACTTTGCGGTCCAAGATATGTCTACCGGCATTCAGCAAATTGATCGTAGTGTATCCCTTGCCGACCAAGCCTCCACCCAGGCACTACATATCGCCAACGAAGGTGAACAAGCCATCACGAAAACGGGTGCCCAAATGGGCCATATCCATCAAACAGTAGATGAGACGGGCTTGATTATTTCCGAACTCGGTGAGAAATCCGCTTCCATTGGAGCGATTGTTGAAACGATCAAAAACATCTCGGACCAAACTAACTTGCTAGCTCTCAATGCGGCTATCGAAGCCGCACGTGCTGGAGAGAATGGTCGAGGGTTCAGCGTAGTGGCGGAAGAAGTTCGGAAACTGGCTGAGCAATCGACACAGTCCAGTGCACAAATTGAACAAATCATTCGGGGCATTAAACTGAACGTTGACCGAGCCATCACCAGCATGAGTGCAGAAAAAGACGTTGTGCGCAACGGTGAACACGTTATTGAAGAAGCTCAGAGGGCGTTTAATCGGATTATGGAAAGTACCCAAATCGTTAATCGTCAAATAAAAGAAGTTTCACAGTTTTCCGGTGATATTTCGAGCAGCTCACATAAGATTTTCACAGAAATTGAACAGGTTGCCGCAATTATCAAGGAAACAACCGCTAAAACTGAGGCAGTTGCCTTAGGTAGCTCAGATCAAATGAACTCAATGCAAGAAATCAACGTCTTGGTGGAAGAGCTTCAAGCGACAGCCCAAGCGCTTCAAGCCTCAGCCCAAAAGTTTAAATTGACATAAGTAGTTCCGATAACCATAGCCTTTCACCAGTTCAAAGGCTATACGCCGACTCAACAGAAAAGGGGCCCTTCCATAAGTGATTATTATCTACTATGGGAGGGCCATTTTTGTGGGAAAAGAGGGCGAACGATTTAGGAAACTAACTTCAAGTGGAGTTTTGACTCCATCTGAAGTTAGTTGAACTTATCAGGACTTAGCGCTACTTATCACCCGACGGTCAAGGAGGACCTAGTGTCGATGAAGCCATGGATGGTGGGAATCGACCACTTAAGAAGTGGCAGTTAGTTATCGGACAAACTTATTAATGGAAATAAGGATGTAAAAGATCTTACTCTTGCCAAGTATCCGCACGCTTTACGCCTGTTACCTCGGCGGTCCATTCATCCATGGCGACAAGGTCGTTGGGACCAAGTTCTGACAAAGCCGTTTTTCCTAAGGCACGTACTCCCTCTTCCATTTCCAATACCATTGATTTCAAGACATTAGCCACACTTTTACTGGCCAACGGGATATCCAGTCGCTGTTTATAGGGAGAATCGTAATAAACCAATTGGGTTAACGGCTCCCAAGGGAGAATTTTATGGATTTGACGATGAACTAACGCGAATAAAGGAACGGTTCCCAGATAGATCGCATCGGCCCCTAGGGCTATCGCTTTTAAACATTCTCCTGGGGTAGCATATCCTCCCGCGACCACCAAACTCACTTCTTTACGAGCACCCTGCTCGCGTAAAAAACGTTCCGCGCGTACCAAGGCTAATAAACTTGGAATTCCCAAATCATCGCAGAGTAGGGGTGTTGCCCCAGACGAACCACCTTGACACCCATCAAGAACAACCACATCAAAGCCTGCTTCTAAACATACAGCTAAGTCCCGCTCCAAAACCCCTGTAGCCATAATCTTAATAGCAATAGGCTTCCCAGCTGCTTCAGAACGCAAATCCGAAACATACTTTGGCCAATCCCAAGGGGATTTAATTCCCGGGATGACAGCCGGAATAACTACCGACTCCACGGGGGATATACCCATAAGCTTTTGTGCTTTTCCCTTTACAGAATTAGGCTCATGTGTTTTGTAGCCCAAGCTTGCCCCTTGCCCCATCTGCACTTCAAGCATATCTGCAGCAGCAATCCCTTGAGGACTATGCCCCCAACTGCTCCGGCCAATTTGCCAGATGTATTTGCCAGCTTCTTCGCATTCAATTTGTAGAAAGGGTCCCTCGCCAGAATTCGTAGCGGTTCCGACTTGTTTTGCCGCCCTAGCTAAGGCTCGTTTTGCTTCCTCGCTAAGCCCCACTCCATAACCCATGCCAGAGATCATCAAAGGAATATCGATCTGGAGTGGCTTTTCCGCTTTCGTTCCAAGGGTTACCTTCATGTCGATCGGAATACTGGCATCTTTAGGAAGGCGCGCCATTTGAGCGCCAATAAACATGAGAGTATCGTAATGGGGCAGCGTTTTTGCCGAGCCTAGTGGACGACGGATCAATTTTCCTTCTTCGGCACGTAAACCGATTTCCAAAATAGTTTGCACAGAAGTACGACGCACTGCACTCCAAAGTTCCATCAGGTTTTCATGATACTTATCTTGCAGGAGTCTTTCCATGACTAAGCCAAAAAGCCGTTGGACGACGGTCCTAAACAATCGCTTACCCACGAAAAAGAATAGGCAAAATAAAACTACTCCAGCAATGAATGCCCCCAAAGCTGAGAGAGCAACTACGAGCAGAGCGGTCTTTAACAACAAGGTTAATCCCCCATCTTTTTTATTATGCAATTTTATCCACAATCTTAATGGACATAGTCTATGCTGTATGGCTAATAATATACAAAGGAAACTCGGTGCAAGCGGGGAAGAGCTAAGCCGGGAGCTTGAACGGTTAGCTTGCTCTGCGTCGTAAGACCGAGCGCTGTGTCACACAAGGCCCTTCACACAAGTCCCCCCTTGACAATAGGGTATACTTTCATTATTCTTGGCTGGTAATTAAAAGACCATATTGGAGGGAAGACCCGTGCGGACGAGTAAACCTTTTTTTAGTTTGCAGACCATCATGACTTTGCTTGTTTGCGGTGTTGTTGCTCTATCTTTAGCGGTAACCGACATCCTAATTAGTCAGAAAGTTGCGGATAACACACAGAAAAATCTAGCCGATAAAGCCACAAATATTGCCCGCATTGTTGCCCACTCGCCTCTTGTGATTGAAACTCTCAATGGGCAAAGAGCCAATACGGAAATACAGCCCTTTGCGAATGAAATACGACAGATCACCGCTGTTGAGTTTGTTGTTGTCATGGATATGAAGGGAATAAGAAAGTCACATCCGGATATAAACAAAGTTGGACAACCCTTTGTGGGGGGAGACGAAGGAGATGCCCTAAAGGGTCACGAATACGTTTCCAATGCCAAAGGAACTCTAGGCATGTCCTTACGTGCGTTTACCCCTATTGTTACTTCCACAGGTAAAACGGCTTTAACCGCTTACCGGGAATGGGTAAGTATGACGAAGGATCAAGAAAAACTAAGCCAAGCGGAATTGGATATACGGATGCTTCACCCGAACCCGCTTCCCGTACCCAGTGAATTGCCCAAAGGGCTTACCCGTAACACCTTAAAGACAGTATGGGAAAACATACAAGGAACGAAGACAAGCTCATTTTCGACAGAAGAAATGGCTAAACGTGTTGGGATTTCACGGGTATCGATGCGCAAATATCTAAGCTTTCTCACGGATATTGGAGTAATCGAGATGGAGGTTATTTATGTTCAGTCGGCCGACCAGTCTATCAACACCGATGCCT
>NZ_JYNH01000121.1 GCF_000960765.1 Desulfosporosinus sp. I2
ACAAGGCTAGTGTATAAATTTAAGCAACAGAATTTGCGGCATAATTATTATCTAGAGCATTTAGTTGCGGAGCGGACTGAGGAATTACAAGCTGCTAATAATTTACTTACTTTGGAAATCATAGAACGTCAACGCACTGAAATTGAGATGGTCCGACTTGAGAAGTTAAATTTAATCGGTGAAATGGCGGCCAGTATTAGTCATGAGGTGCGAAATCCTATGACAACAGTAAAAGGTTTTTTACAATTGCTTAAGGATAAACAAGAATCAAAGGATAAGGAATACTTTGAGATCATGATAGAAGAACTAGATCGTGCAAATTCTATTCTCTCGGAGTTTCTTTCCATTACTAGAAACAAACCTACTATATTGGAATGGTACAATATTAATGACATAGTTACCTCCACATTGCCGCTTCTCCAAGCGGATGCACAAAACAATGATAAATTATTGACTGTTCAGCTTAATGATGTACCGGATTTACAACTAGACATACAGGAAATACGCCAACTGTTATTAGATCTTGTCCGTAATGGGATTTGAAGCAATGTCTAGTGGCGGAGAGTTAAGAATAAGAACGTTATCTACTAACAGTGAAGTAACTTTAGCAATATCTGACGAAGGTAATGGAATTGAACAGTGTATGCTTGAAAAGTTGGGTACACCATTCTTTACAACCAAAGAACAAGGAACGGGTTTAGGATTAGCGGTGTGTTACAGTATAGTTTCACGCCATAACGGAAGGATAAGTGTTGAAACTAGTCCTGCAGGCACTACATTTTATGTATATTTTATAATTGAGTAATAGAAAGCGGTCGCAAAGGGATTAATGAATAAAAAATTCATCGAAATAATAACAAAGACCTCGAATAATAAATTGCTATTGTGGTATACTAAGGAAGTATATGGTAATAGCTATATTATTGTGCTCAAAAGGATTAGGATAGCCAACTTTAAATAAACACACTCTGCCTTTTTTTACATAGTTTATTATTCATTAGAACTACTGGATAAATAGTATACGAAAAAGACTAGTGCAAATAGTTTATCTTGGTAATGATACCTGCGTATCGAAAGGGCGGAGCAAAAAATGACTAGTAATCGTTATTTAGCGATAATTGGAGACATTGTTGATTCTAAAAAAATTACGGGTGAACAGCGAAAACATTTACAATATAGACTAGAGGAAACGTTAGATTCTGTGAACCAGCTGTACACAGATTATATAGTCTCAGATTTTCTGATTACGTTAGGTGACGAATTTCAGGGCCTATTACGACCCAATGCTCCACTTTACGAGATTATTTCCCATGTTGTTGAAGGTATTAACGCGGAACAAGATAAGGATAAGTTAGTAGAAGTACGCTTTGGTGTTGGTTTAGGTCGTATATTAACGGACATTAAGAAAGTTGCCTTGGGAATGGACGGCCCCGCGTTTCATTACGCGAGAATTGCGTTGGATATAGGCCATAGTAAGAAAGGGCATGCAATAGTCTTTAGGGGTGAACCAAGCACTATTCTCGAGCAAGATGAAACTACTATCAATACATTATTGGGGCTTCTTGCTGTTACGCGAAAGTTCTGGATACACAAAGCCAGTAAATTTAATGAGATATTGCCATATTTAAGAGAAAACAAAAATCAAAGTGACATTGCTAATCTATTAAAATGTACCCAACCTTCAGTTAGTAAACAGGTGGCTTCAGCATACTGGAACGATATAAAAGAGTTGGAATCAACGGTTGACTCATTGATTAAAATGTATTTAGATACACCAAAATCAAGAGAGGAACGCAAAAAAAAATAGCTATGGTAGTCCAATTTAAAGGCCAATTTATTATAGTTTACAAAAATATAACCGTATAGGTTATATTTTTATTTTATAACATATATGGTTATATATTTAGAACATCGGTATTTAGCTTTAAGTTAATCGAATTACGAATTATCGCATTATGTAAATGTTTAGGTGGACCATATTTTTTACATAAGTGTCGTAAAGCCCCTAGTTTTAACTATGGGATATTTAGGCAGTTCTAACATCTTATTGTCTGTTACTTGGAGTATAATATTTATATGGATATAAAGGTGCTAAGGGGAGCGTCATGTCAAAAGTGATTGAGGTGAAAAATAATGTTTTTAGATTACTTTTTAGCGTTGTTACTATCTCATTTAGCAGGCGACTTTGTTTTTCAGAGTGATCAGTTATGCAAATTGAAAAAAGACCCAGATATAAAGCAACGAGTGTTGGGTATTTCAATACATGTAGTCATTATTATGTTGATTAATATCACAGTTTTTGCATTAATGGACAAAGGGATTCCTTGGATTGTGTTATTTATAGTAAACTTTTTCCACTGGCTTCTAGATATGGTTAAGTCTACTATCCTGGCAAAAAATAAGATTTATGACAGCGATTCTGTCATGACGGGCAAAATCGCAAAAACTTCGGTAACAGAGAAGACTTCAGTAATAGAAATTAAAGCTTATGACTCTGACCAAGCTGGCACTTTTAAAAGGGAACTAGAAAATGAAAAGATTGCCGAAAAGATTTCAAAAAGAAGTTCGAGCACTGGTCAAACGGAAGCAAAGCCTAAAAATAAACTGATTGTCTGCTTGTTTATTGGTGACCAATTGTTACATATAATAAGTATTTTTATCGCGGCACATGCACTATATAGTTTTGATGTAAACCATTACATGAGCTTTTATGATCAACTTGTTAGTGGAACAGTTACTGTTTCTAGATCGTTGACTATCATGAAAAAAATACTACTAGTTTTAATCTACTTATGTCTTGCAACGTCTGTATCTAATGTTATTGTTAAGATGTTTTTGAGCGGGCTCAGAAAAGATTTAGGGGCAGATGTTAAAACGGGAAGGTATATAGGTGGAGTTGAGCGTATTTTAACGATTAGTATTATTTTGGCGGGTGCATGGCAAGCGTTGACCGTTCTGTATGGTTCAAAAACTGCTATTCGATTTGATCAAGCCAAAGATAACCCGGATTTTGCAGAATACTATATTCTGGGCACAACATTATCAGCTTTGTTTGCTGTTATTATTGCGGTTGCGGCGAAAATAACGTTGCTTTAATAGGGAGCATCCGACTGTTTAAGGAATTTAGTGATCTCGATAGCAGAGACGTCTTGAAATAGCTAGGGCCTTGGCGACGAATCCGACAATTCTCCTGTTAGATGAGCCAGCTGCAGGGATGAATCCTAAGGAAACAGACGATTTGACCGAGTTTATTCGCCAAATCCGAGATGAGTTTCAGTTATCGATCTTCATGATTGAACACCATATGCAGGTGGTCATGGGGATTTCGGATCGGATTTGTGTTTTCGATTATGGAAGGCCAAAACTTCTTATGATGGATGAACCCTCTTTAGGACTTGCTCCATTGATTGTTAAAGATATTTTTAACATCATCCGGGAAATTCATAGTCAAGGGATGACAATTCTTTTAATCGAGCAAAATGCCAATGCGGCACTTCACATTGCAGATGTTGGTTATGTCATTGAAACCGGACGAATCACTCTTAAAGGAACGGGAAAAGAATTGTTGGCTAATGAAGACGTAAAAAAGGCATATCTGGGTGAGAGTGTCATTAAGCTCAAAGCCTAAGGCACACACTTTCTAGAGAACGAGGGGACAGGTAGAGAACGAGGGGACAGAGAACGAGGGGACAGGTAGAGAACGAGGGGACAGGTACGTTGTTTTGCCTTTTATAGAGAACGAGGGGACAGGTACGTTGTTTTGCCTTTTAAGAGAACGAGGGGACAGGTACGTTGTTTTGCCTTTTATAGGCACGTCCCCGGCCAAGTGTTTTTGAAACTGAACAAGAAGGGACAGGTACACTTTTTTTGCCCATTAGTGCAAAACGGTGTATCTGTCCCCATGTTTCACGCTTTTTTTGCCCATTAGTGCAAAACAGTGCACCTGTCCCCATGTTTCCACCTGTCCCCATGTTTCACCTGTCCCCATGTTTCACCTGTCCCCATGTTTCATGCATGCAAAACAGTGCACCTGTCCCCATGTTTCCCCCAAAACAGTGCACCTGTCCCCATGTTTCCCCATGTTTCTGCCCCAGTTTCATGCACCTGTTGAGTTTTCAAAGGGTGAAACTAACGTAAGTCAAAATGACGATGTCAAAAAGACAGACGATTAATTTTGCTTCGCAAGGCTAATAGAGAAAAGAAAAAACAAGATAACTTTAGATAATGCCTACTATTTAGTCACTAATGACTAAATAGTAGGCATTAATTTTTTTTTGCAAAAGACATTTAATAGAATAATTAGACACAAGGAAATATTCATATCTATTTAAATGTTCAGACAAATAAGGCACTTAGGCTATTTATCTTAATATAAATAAATTTGTAAATATTATGTTAATTTTGGCACAGAAATTGCTATTAATAGTTAAACGCCAAATTAATAAGAAGGTAGGGGGAGTTAAAGTGGAAAAAATTCAGAAGAAGAAAAAATTCTATCAGGTTCTGTATTTTCAAGTTCTATTCGCCATTATTGTTGGTGTCTTCTTAGGCTATTTTTATCCTACGACAGGGGCAAGTATGAAACCTCTCGGCGATGCATTTATTTTCATTAATTAAAATGATGATTGCTCCGATTATTTTTTGCACGGTTGTTGTCGGAATTGCCAGCATGGGCGACATGAAAAAAGTAGGTCGAGTTGGCCTAAAAGCCCTCATTTATTTTGAAATAGTTTCCACAATTGCCTTAATCATTGGTTTGATCGTTGTTAACCTTTATCAACCTGGCGCTGGTATCAACGCCACTGCTGCAACGTTAGACGCCAAATCAATTGCAACTTATACTACTGCGGCTAAGTCAATGAGCACAGTGGACTTCTTTTTAAAAATTATTCCAAATACGGTTGTCGATGCTTTTGCCAAAGGAGAGATCCTGCAGGTCCTCCTGGTCGCAATCCTTTCGGGTCTGTCCTTATCCATGTTAGGTGAAAAAGGCAAACCAGTCATTAACTTGCTTGATATAATCTCCAAAGCATTGTTTGGGATTATCGGTATGATTATGAAGGTTGCGCCGATAGGTGCATTTGGAGCGATGGCCTTTACAATCGGAAAATATGGTATTCATACTCTTTTCTCTCTCGGTAAATTGATGGCAGGGGTATACACCACTAGTTTTCTCTTCATCTTTATTGTCCTAGGATTGATTGCAAAGTTAAATGGATTTAGTATTTGGAAATTCATTAAGTTTATCAAGGAAGAAATCTTCATTGTCGTGGGAACTTCCTCCTCCGAATCAGTGTTACCACGTATGATGGACAAATTAGAGAGATTGGGTTGCTCTAAATCGGTCGTCGGTTTAGTAATCCCTACCGGATACTCCTTTAACCTAGATGGTACTACAATTTACCTATCAATGGCAGCCATATTCATTGCTCAAGCTTGCAATGTGCCTTTGACGATTATGGATCAAGTGACCATTTGCGCTGTGCTCATGCTTACCTCAAAAGGCGCGGCAGCGGTTACTGGCGGCGGCTTTATTACCTTAGCTGCAACCTTGGCATCGATCAGTTCGATCCCGGTCGCTGGATTAGCGCTATTACTTGGAGTTGACCGTTTTATGTCAGAGGCTCGAGCCCTTACTAATCTAATCGGGAACGGTGTTGCGACAGTCGTAGTCTCTAATTGGGAAAAAGAATTTGATTCTAAAAGAGCAGAACTTATCTTGAATGGAGTAAATGTTGAGGATTTACCCGTAGCAGCAAAATAGATAGTCATCTAGCACCTATTACGTTCTTGTTTAATGACCCTCGTGATACGGGGGTTTTCACTATTTAATCCGTGTTGAAGGCTTACTCATATTTTAACTCCACTTTACAAAGACTTACATAAAAGTCCTTATTCAAACATCAATAGAAATTTCTATATCTTGCAGGAATATTAAGAAAATTTGACGAATTATATAGTTTTTGACTAGGGGTGGAGGTTGAGCTATGAAATTCCGCTTAAGCCTGATTCTTTCTATTTTCTTGCTTGTCGTTACGCCAATTGTCTTAACAGGGTTTGTCACGATGGAAGTAACGAACAAAATTTTGCAGTCCCAAGCCATCAAAACTGGGCAACCACTTAGCCCTGAGGAGATAGAACTTTCTCGGTTAAGGGAAAACATTATATATATTTTAATCATCGGTACAGTCATCAGTTTGTCCGGTGCGGGAATTTTCACCAGCGAATTATCAGAATCTGTCAATAGCATTAAACGTGGTTTAGACGCTTTAAGCCATGATGCGACGTCAACAATTCGTCCCTTACGGGGGCTCTTGGGGGAAATTGCCTCTTCAATCAATCAGTTGGCGGAGAAACTACTTGAAACTCGGAGACATAGTGATGCGCTAGAGGCCCAGGTGCTTCGAGAAAATCGCCTAGCGGGTTTAGGAGCACTCGCTGCAGGGGTTGCCCATGAAATACGTAATCCCCTCACGGCAATTAAAGGCTACTCCCAAGTATTAGAAGATGAGTTGGAACTTGACGACCCAAAACGAGACTATACGGCAATAGTTGTTAAAGAGGTGAATCGTCTTGATCGTATCGTCGAAGGACTCTTAGCCTTTGCTGGGCCGTCCGCCAGTAATTTTGCCTCTGCTGACCTAAACGAGATCATTGAGGAAACGTTAGTCTTGATGGAAAACTCCTCCTTTAAAGAACACATCACCTTAGACAAGGATTATGGTAAAAATGTTCGGGCCGACGTGGATAAAGAACAATTAAAACAGGTTTTGATCAATTTGTTGTTAAATGCTACCCAAGCTATTTCTGATCATGGAACTATCAAAATTGTCACCCAACAGAATGAGAAAAACGCCACAATAAGTATTATCGATTCGGGTTTGGGATCGCCGCAGGGACTCTAGAAAGATTATTTGATCCGTTTTTTACTACAAGAGAAAAGGGTACTGGTCTGGGCCTGTCGATTGTCCATCAACTGATTGACCTTCACGAGGGCAAAATCGAAGTTCACAATGCCAACCCTTCAGGGACTGAATTCAGGGTCATTTTACCGATAAGGCAAGGAGGTATCTTTAATGGCTGAAGCCAAAGGATCTATTTTAGTCGCTGACGATGAAGAAAGTGTACGCAATTTACTCAGTCGAGTCTTAACCAAAATGGACTACATGGTAACAACAGCCGCTAATGGCGAAGAAGTTCTTGCCAAAATCAAAGGCCAAGGGTTCGATCTGTTAATCATGGATATCCGTATGCCAAAACTTGACGGTATGGAGGCCTTCAAAGTCTTGCGTCTTGACCATCCAAGTCTACCAATTATCATGATGACAGCCTTTAGTACTGTTGAAACTACTTTAGAAACCATGCGCCTCGGTGCCTTCGACTACCTGACTAAGCCTTTTGATGTTCCAGACGTGAAAACGCTTGTTGAAAAAGTCTTTTCCTCACGGCTAGAGAAAGACTCTATGAATCTAGAACCCAAAACGACGATCGCACCTCATATCAAAGCCTTTGTGGGTTCTAGCCCTTTAATGCAAGACGTTTTTAAAACCATTGGTAAAGTCAGCGCTAGTGATTCCTCTGTGTTGATCCAGGGAGAGAGTGGCACCGGCAAAGAGTTAGTTGCCCGTACCCTTCATCAGTACAGTCAACGCAAAAACATGCCATTTGTTACTGTTAATTGTGGTGCTATTCCTGAAGGAGTTTTGGAAAGTGAATTTTTCGGTCATGAAAAAGGTGCTTTTACAGGTGCTTACAATCGTAAAACTGGTAAATTTGAATATGCCAACGGTGGAACAATTTTTCTTGATGAAATTGGAGAGATGAGCCCTCCCTTGCAAGTTAAACTACTCCGAGTTTTGCAAGAAAGAGAATTTGAACGGGTGGGTGGCAATGAAAAAATAGTAGCGGATGTAAGAATCGTCGCTGCAACCAACAAAAGTTTGCGTCAAAGCATCTCAGAAAAGACGTTTCGAGCTGACCTTTTCTATCGGTTAAATGTTGTTTCAATTGTTATTCCTCCCTTACGTAAGAGAAAAGAAGACATTCCACTTCTAGCCGCTTATTTCAGAGATAAATATTGCGCAAAGTTAAATAAAGAACCTAAAAAAATATCCAATGAGGCCTTGCAAGTCTTACAAGAGTATGATTGGCCTGGAAATGTACGGGAATTAGAAAATATTATTGAGCATGCCATCGTTATGGGGAATGGACAGGTTATTTTGATCGAGGATTTACCCATGGAAATACTACTTACAGAAAACAAAAAGAGCCTTCACACTCCCGATGTTAATTCAAAGCAAGGAACCTTACGCGAGATGGTTAAAGCCTTGGAAAAGGACGCAATCGCCGTTGCCTTGAAAAAAACCGAGGGCAATAAACTCCGAACCGCTAAGCTCTTAGATATTAGCAGACGTGCATTACAATATAAAATTGAGGAATATGGTTTAGAGAATGGTGAGAATAATGATGAGCAAATTTGATAAAATTACCCGGCAGCAGTGGTTAGTTCTTTCGGCCGCTTGGCTTGGCTGGGTGTTTGATTCCATGGACTCTACGATCTTTGCCATGGTTATGTCCTCATCCTTACAAGATTTGATGGGACGGACAGCTTCAAAGGCTGATATTGCCTCCCACGGCGGCATTATTTTAGCGATTTTTTTAGTAGGTTGGGCCTTAGGTGGAACTCTTTTCGGTACTCTGGCTGATTATTTCGGTCGAAGTAAAACGTTAGCAATTTCAATACTTATTTATGCCGTATTTACGGGTGTAGCGGCCCTATCCCAAAGCTGGGAACAGTTAGCCTTTTTCCGCTTCCTTACAGCTCTTGGTATCGGGGGAGAATGGGCCGCTGGCTCTGCTTTGGTTGCTGAG
Source organism: Desulfosporosinus sp. I2 (assembly GCF_000960765.1). Lineage (GTDB taxonomy): Bacteria > Bacillota > Desulfitobacteriia > Desulfitobacteriales > Desulfitobacteriaceae > Desulfosporosinus. The sequence continues at coordinate 8,872 of NZ_JYNH01000121.1, forward strand.
TCCTTTCCGGATCGGTATCGCACTAAAGTCCTTAGTATTATACAAAGTGCTTGGGGAACTGGCTTCTTCCTGGCGGCATTAGTCAATTTACTGGTTGTTCCTTGGGCAAGCGCCCACCAATTTACCCCGTGGCGCGCAGTTTTAATTATTGGTATTTTACCTGCTTTATTTGCCGCGTTTGTCCGAGAAAAGGTTAGAGAACCTGAGAAATGGTTAAAAGTTCAGAAAAAACGAGAAAACTTAAAATTATCCGAGACGAGTATCGTCAACAACAAAGACCTGACAGTACTCACTTTGAAACAGTTATTTTGGCCTGAATTAAGACGAGATACCATAGTTGGTACACTTTTGGCCTTTTCGGCGATCTTTGGTCTTTGGGCTGTTACCAACTGGACTCCCTCGTTCGTCGAAGAGTTGCTCAGGGTACATCAAACATCCGAAGCCCTCATCTCAAACTATAAGAGTTATGCTATTATGGCCCTCAATCTTGGTGCAATTCTTGGCTATGTGGTGTTTGGACCGATTGCTGACCGTCTGGGGCGAAAAAACACCTTTTTGATCTTTTTTCTAGGTAGCTTATTATTAGCACCCGCTATCTTTTATAATGTAACAAATTATACTACGTTACTACTGCTCTTACCGGTTTTAGGCTTTTTTAATAATGGCATTTTTTCTGGTTTTCCGATCTATCTTGCTGAACTTTTTCCGACTCGATTACGAGCTACCGGCCAGGGATTTTGTTTTAACTTCGGTAGAATCTTGGCTGCTTCAGGTCCACTATTTACTGGTTTCTTAGTTAGTAGTTTAGGCTCTTATGCCAAAGCAGTTACCGCGGTTTCGATGATTTATATAGTTGGCATTATCACTTTATTCTGGGCTAGAGAAACAAAAGGGAAACCTTTACCAGACTAAAATACGTAACAAATACCAGAAGTGATTTTCCTTTATCAGAAGTTTACTGTAGGCTAGAATTCCTGTAGGATAGAATTACAGTAGATATAATCGATCTGATCGAGTTTGTCAGAGAAATGCTTATTATAATCTTTATGAAAGGAAGCGAATTATGGATTTGGATGTTATAGCAACAACCTTGAAATATACGCAACGTATAGAACAATGAAGATTTCGTGCAGTGCAGAACGAAAAATTTTAGAGATCCCAGATGAAGGTGAGGCTGTCATCGCTGGGTATTGGTGCCCTAAACTGGGTTTGTGTTCTCAGTCTATGCTTTTAACCTGGAAGGGGGGTAAGGTTAACTCATTGCAGTCTTTAAGTCCCTTATATCATTCGGATAGTAACCCTACAAAAAAACTGCTTTGGGACTCCTATTTTCTTTTGCCCGGATGGATTGATGCCCATGTGCATTTAGCCTTAGATAGCCTAGATTTTCATCGGTGCTTGGAAAATTGGGAGGAGCCATCTTTGATTGAGGAGAATATCCAAGGGTTTTTGCGGGGTTATCTGGAGAGGGGAATTGTGGCTATTCGTGATGGCGGTGATTTACCAGGCTTTTCTTGGAAGGCAAAGAACAAGGTCGATGAAGGAATTTGGGCAGGTCCTAGGGTAATTTCAGTTCATGAGGCTGTAAGCCGAGCAGGAATGTATGGTCGTTTTCTGGGTCGTGGCTTTAAGGATCGTTTAGAGTGGCGGGAAAAGGAGCAAGATTTCTTCGAGCAGGGCATAGATCAGCTTAAGGTCGTAGTGACGGGACTAATCAAGTTCGACAATTTTCAGGGGGTAGGTCCAACTCAGTGGACGGTTGAGGAACTAGCAGAGTTCGTCGAGGCGGCGCATGGGCGTGGGATACTTGTTATGGCCCATGCTAGTGGGGAAACGGGAATTTCGGTGGCTATTGAGGCTGGGGTTGATTCAATCGAACATGGATACTATATGACGACTGAACAGCTTGAGCGGATGAGAGAAAAAGAAATTGCTTGGGTTCCAACAGTTGCACCGATTGGGAATATTTTAAAATATCCAACGGATCGTTACTCTTCCCATGAAATCGAGACTTTGAAACGGATTCTGGAGGGGCAACTTGCTAAAATCTATGAGGCCTATCATTTAAACGTACGTCTGGGGGTTGGCACAGATGCCGGTGCTTATCGAGTCCCGCACGCTGAGAGCCTATTTGATGAGATGGACTGGATGGTTCAAGCAGGAATTCCTAAACTGGAAGTCTTCCGAATGGCGACTCAAGAAAATGCCCGAATTCTCGGCAGTTATGATTTAGGGAGGCTAGACCTCGGAACTTCCATGAATTTACTTCAACTTATGAAGCACGTAGTTTAAGAAGGGGGAATAACATGTCACAACTTGATAATCCTCTAGAAATTTACAAATCACTTCCCAAATCGAATTGTAAACAGTGTGGGGTTCCGACATGCCTGGCGTTCTCGGCTTCGGTCATTAAGGGTGAAAAACGGCTCGATGCATGCCCTCATCTGGAGAACACGATCCTTGAAGAGCTTGATAGAAGAATTATCAGACATACGACTCCAGAAGAGCAATTGAAACAAATACTTATGCCCTTGAAAAAAGAAATAAATACCATAGATTTTTCTTCATCGCTGAAGCGATTGGGGGCTACACTTTCTGGCGATAAGTTAACCATTAAATGTCTTGCCAAGAACTTTACAGTGGATACCGAGGGAACAATTATCTCTGACTGTCATATCAATGTATGGGTGACCGTACCCTTACTCAACTATATTATTTATAGTGCAGGAAAAGATCCTTCCGGAAAGTGGGTTCCGTTCAGGGAACTTAGTAATAAAACGGTATGGGATGCTTTTTTTGAACAAAGGTTTGAAAAACCTTTGAAACAGCTTACGGATTCCTATCCGGATCTTATTGAGGATATGATTTATATTTTTAACGGGAAGCCAGTGGAAACCAGTTTCACCTCTGATATTTCGCTTGTGCTGCACCCTCTACCAAAGGTTCCTATGCTGATTTGTTACACCAAACCAGATGAGGATCAAGAATCCAAGCTCAATGTTTTTTTCGATACGACAGCGGAAGAGAATATCAGCATTGCCTCACTCTATCAGCTTTGCGTTGGGCTTTTGATTATGTTTCAAAAGATCACTTCAAGGCACACTATGCCTTGAACATTCGAAGAAATAGTATGTATTAATTAGTTAGAAATTGGAAGAGACTGACATCTATTGAGATAAGGCTTATTTCTTGTTGGGAAGATGCGTGTTATTATTGTTAGATTAAGGGAGTGGACTAGAGAGTTATTGTGAAGGGGGAAGAAATTATGGAGAATTTTTTCGGTGGGCTAGGGTTACAGACAATTCTGGTTGGTGGTTTAGTGATCGTTGCCGTGGGATTTATTCTTAAAAAGTTATTCAAATTGGCAATTACTGTAGGGGTTATTATAGCGCTTGTTTATTATGGGTTGCCGATACTTCAGACTGTGATGGCACGACCATGAATCTCATAGGCAATATCATTTGGCTATTACTTGGAGGGATCATTGCCTCGATTCTATGGTTATTAGCAGGGTTAATACTATGTGTAACAATCATTGGCATACCCTTTGGGGTTCAATGTTTCAAGATTTCATTTTTTGTCTTGTGGCCTTTCGGAAAAGAAATCGAACTTGGACATTTTGGGGCAGGAGGTTTAATCTTTAATATCATATGGCTCATCGTTTTTGGCTGGGAGTTTGCCCTAACTCATCTTGTTATAGGAGCAATTTTTTGCATAACTATTGTAGGGATACCCTTTGGACTTCAGCATTTTAAATTTGCTCAACTTGGACTGATACCTTTTGGGGCTAGAATACGCTAGACATAATGCTAATTCTGAGTATTAATAGTTAGGTTCTAACATCGAGAATCCATAATAATCTATTTAGTGAAGAATAAGAATGATACTAAACAATGAGAGGAAGTTGTAAAGGGAGGTCTATCCTATGTCATCTATTATAGTGCCAACGGGGCAACATCACTTACCAATGCTCCCTTATGCGTTGACTGCTCTTGAGCCTGTAATCAGTTCTAGATTATTACAAATTCACCATGAACAACATCATAAGGCCTATGTGGAAGGTTTGAATAAGGCTGAGCTTAAACTGAGCGAGGCAAGGCAAAAACGGGATTTTTCCTTAATCAAACATTGGGAGAGAGAACTAGCCTTTCACGGTTCAGGACATATCTTGCATAGTATTTATTGGACATCAATGGCTCCCATCGGAAATAGGTGGGAGACCCCCGGGGCTCAAACCATAAAGTATATCATGAGCTATTTTGGTAGTCTGGCTGTTTTTTGGGAACAGTTTAATAATGCCGCAATCAATGTAGAAGCGTCCGGATGGGCCTTGCTAGTATGGCAACCAGCCTGGGGAAGGTTAGAAATACTAACCATTGAAAAGCATCAAGATTTATATCAAGCGGGTAGTATTCCCATACTTGTCATGGATGTATGGGAGCATGCTTACTATCTTGATTATCAGAACAAACGCAAAGATTACGTTACAGCCTGGGTACAATTAATTAACTGGTCAGAAGTTGAAAGACGGTTAATGATGGCCATGCAGGCCCAGATGCCTTTGAACGTAGGCCCTTGATATTGCTAGACAAGAAGCCCTAGAATGCCACGTTTAATGGCAACTAGGGCTTCCTTATATTGTTTATCATCGTTCTGAAAATTGAGTTGGTTTAATTAATGTATTAAACTCTTTACCATCTCAGCTAAAGCCAGTGACGAAGTTAAGCCAGGCGATTCAATCCCGATTAAATTGATTAGCCCTTCAAATCCTCGGTCAACTTCGTGACATACAATAAAATCACAGATGGCGTCACCGGGGGCTTGGATTTTTGGCCTGATACCTGCCATATCCGGGTGCAAATCCGAATAGTTTAAAAAGGGCAGGTAGGTATTGACCGCATCGTAAAACTCTTGGGCATGATCTTCATTCACATCATAATCTAACGTTTTTACATAGAAAGCATTGGGTCCAAACCTCAATCGGCCATCAAGTGTTTTAGTAGCATGAATTCCCAAGCCCTTTAATTCCTTTAATGGTGGCGGATAGATTAATCGTGACACGAAAGCTGATTTGGTATTGGATACAGAAAAGTATTCGCCCTTACAGGGGTATATGCGGTAACCGATATCATCCACGTTAATTCCCAAGAAAGAAACGATTTGATCGGAATTTAATCCTGCACAGTTAATTAACCAGCGACAATGAATTGATTCATGTTGGCCTGCTGGATTACGGTATGTCACGTAATACCCATCCCCTTTCGAATCAACTCCAATTACCTCGTGGTTGTATGCAATTATTGCGCCTTGCTCTAGTGCTAACCATTCAAGTCTTAACATTAATTTGTGGGAGTCAACAATCCCAGTAGAGGGAGATGATATCGCAGCGACAGCTTTGATATTTGGTTCTAGTCTTGCAACTTGTTCCCCATCTATGAGTTCTAGATCTTTAACCCCGTTCTTACGACCCTGGGCCAAAATTCGAGTCTAATGCTTGGATCTCTTCCTCATTGCGTGCAATAATTAATTTTCCAATCCGTTTATGGGGAATTTTCCATTCCTCACAAAATTGATAAAGGAGTTGGTTACCCTCTACGCACAATTTTGCTTTGAGGCTTCCTGTTGGGTAATAAATACCGGAATGGATCACTTCACTGTTGCGGCTAGAGGTTTCTTGTCCAAATTTACTATGCTGTTCCAGCAAGACTAAAGATAGATCGTTAAATTGC
>NZ_JYNH01000122.1 GCF_000960765.1 Desulfosporosinus sp. I2
GAACTGCGGGTTTCGGCCCCCGTCAGCAGTGCATCCGGATAGGCAAAGCCGGGCATCCACAGGTCCATCTCTAAGATCGCTTGCCGCAGCGAATTAGTGATATATTCCGGTAAAAAGGAATCCAGCTCGGCAAACTCTGTTCCGGGCAGATAGGTAGGCCGAACATCTCCAAAAGCCGTTGTTTTACGCTTTTGGAGAAAATCTTCCAACCTTTGCACCGGTGCTTTATATCCTCCGCCACCCGCGGCAAAGGCTGCTGTCTCTATCCTGCGCTGAAAAGCGCAACCGGCCAGTGGATGTTCATTCCCGAAATCGTTCTTTCCGATGGTCACCAAGAGTGCTGTATTGGCATTTCTACCATCCCGCGCAAATTCGCTCATGCCATTGGTTGTCAGTCCGTTTTCCTCTGACGTCGCCGCAACGACGGTCCCTCCAGGGCACATGCAAAACGTATATACGCCCCTTCCGTTTTGCAGATGCACAACCATTTTATAATCAGCTGCGCCAAGCTCAGGGTGCCCGGCGAAGTCACCGTACTGAATTTTATCGATCATCGCTTGGGAGTGTTCAACTCGTACTCCCACCGCAAAGGGCTTTTGTTCCATATACACGCCGCTATCCAGCAGACTCTCAAACGTATCACGTGCGCTATGTCCGATAGCCAGTACAACATTGTCTGTAGAAACTTCGCTATCCTGCCCCTTTTCTTCAAAGCGTACACCGGTCACCTGTCCGTCCTTGATCAGTATTTCTGTTACGATCGAGTTAAAGCGCACCTCACCCCCGAGACTTATCACTTGCTCCCTAATTCTCTTAACCGTTTCGTTCAAACGGTCGGTGCCGATATGGGGCTTGCTTAAATACATAATTTCAGGTGGCGCACCGGCCTGTACTAACTCGCTGAGCACCTTCATTTTACGAGAATTCTTCTGCCCGATTTTCAACTTGCCATCTGAAAAGGCACCTGCGCCTCCCTCACCGAACTGTACATTAGTTTGGGTATCAAGAATTCCGGTCCGCCAAAACTTTAATACCTTTCTCTTGCGGCTATCGACATCAAGTCCCCGCTCCAGCAGAATGGGTCTGGCCCCTGCTTGGGCCAGAATCAAGGCCGCAAACATCCCGGCGGGGCCACAACCTACAACCACAGGGCGCTCTTTCAGTTTTCTATCCTTTGGCACGGTATAAATTAACTCTATTTCCTTGGAGATACCTTGGTGCTTGTTCCTTGAAATAATTTCGTTTTCGTCTCCTGAAACACCTACAACAACCGTCATATTGAAATGAATGTCCTGTTTGTTGCGAGCATTTACCGTGCGTTTTAAAATACTGATGCGCTCGATACGACTATGCTCGATATGCAACCTTTCAGCCACAATGTCCTCCAGCATTTTTAAATCATACGTAAGCGCTACTATTAAGTCGGTTATTTTAATCATTAGTTTCTCTATCCCCTGTATTTTTTAGCTAATCCTTTTAAGAAATTTCTAGCGTATTTATCACCACACTCTTTATAATTCTTATGTCCTTCCTTTCGTAATAGAGCGCCTAATTCTCCTTTTGTTACGATGACTCCTGTTTCTGTTAAAATATCTATCATATCTTCACTTGTTAGTGATAGCGCTATTTTCAATTTTTTAAGCAACATATTATTAGGATTTTCATTATTTTTTAGTCCTGGTCTTTCAGGTTGCCCTGGTTTTACATCTTGCTTCCCTCTTTTAAATATAACAAAGCCATTTAAAAATGACTCTAGCGTACTGTTCTTGCATTTTATATTCTCGTCCTTATCATCTATTTCGTCATGATCGTCAACTTCATTATTGTAGCGGTAAGTTTCTTTTGATTTTATGAGCAACTTTCTCACAATTTCTTCTGTTAGTTCAGTGCCACCCAGCTTAAATATCTCTACCATTTCTGTATCCCTTAAATTTAGTGCATATCTTAATCTAATCAAGATATCATTATTATCCATCGATAATCCTCCCTAAGTCTTCTTAAACTATACTTCCATTATAGCATGAATATTTTGTGTGGTTTCAGTAGCCAGATAATGAAATAAGACAAGAAAAACATGCATTTTCAATAATGCACGTTTCTTTGTTTCCAACTCAAGTGCGCAACCAGCAAAATACTCTTAATTATGTTTAAAAAAATTTGCTTATCACGGCTTGGATAAAACCCTTAATATCATCAAGATTCTCCTGCAAAATATGGTAAATTTCATAGTCATCTACCTCTTGGTACAGGTGCACAATTCGGTTACGAAACTTCACCATTTGCACTAGCGAAAGTTCTTTGTCCTTACCCAATACACCATGGTGTATTATTAGCTTTACAGCTTCTGCAGACGTACTGGGGATTCCCCAGCGCTCTCTTGCCACTATATGATTAGAAATATCTATTAAGGCCTCAATACATACTTGAAGGTTATATTTCGCCGCATCAACTGCCTGAAAACTAGCTAAAAAGTCTTCCCGTTCTATACGCTTTAACGTCTCTAGATTTTGCAACTTTAGATCAATAAATGATAGTTTTCGCTGAATAATATCCTTATCCACCATGACTGTCATATTCCTCCTTGAGGGCCTGCTCGTAATCGCGAGCGAATACAGCATATTTAACAGCGTAGTCCGGATAGGTCTTAATCACGCCTTCAATAAAATCACTATGTTTAAAATAGTCTCCTTCGTAGACAAGAAAACCTTCTCGGAGGGCGCGAAACTGCAAAGCGATAGGAGCACGATTCAGATTAACCAAATCTATTCGGTCATGATTAACATGAAGGCATAAGGCGGCGTCTAGCTCCAATTCTTCCGATAGTGTAACTGGACGAGTAAAAACTACTCCCAAATCAATATCACTCATAGGATGTTCAAATTCAGTCCCAAGTGATCCAAATAAGTAGACTGCAGCAATTTCAACTCGTGACTGAAAAAATGCTTTCCAAGATTGTATCTCAACGGGCACTTTTCGCATAGACGTTTCCCCCCTTGTCTCATTATATCATGCCATATGCGTATAAAAAAGGGTATATGGGATTATTTTCCATATCCAACTTCGCCTACTTCCCTAAACTTCTCCGTTGTACGCACGCTTCAAAGCTTCAATATTGAACTTCTTCATTTTGAGAAAAGCATCTGTGATTCTTCGAATTTCGTTTAACTCCCGGATGGATAGATCAAAAGCAACTCCTATCCAACGAAGGTATCCACTTTAAGGAAAACGGGTGCGTGGATTTGAAAAAGTATCTGTGGGATTAGTTTTCCCCTCGGCAGTCTTTTCATGGCATTTTACTACTCTGCCTGAATTATCGGATCTCTTAAATTAGTAGCGAGCTTCAATCTCTTTAATCCGCCGATAAAGCTCTTGGTTGCGTTTGGCTTCCAGATCCTGACGCATGGAGGGCTTGCCTTTTTATCTCCATAGTCCCTAAACCCCCTGTCCCATTATATAATGCTCAATGCGCCCTGCATTAAACGTCTTAGCCTTAATATAATACAACGACAGTTATCGCCAATTAGCAAAATAGTATCATGTACGACTGGCACCCACCAAATTGGCATTATAGATCCTCATGTGGCACTTCGTGTAGTCGCTCCTTCGCCTGACCTTAGTTATTCTAGGTTAAATTGATCCGTTAGATTAATTAAGGTATAATATGAGTAGAATTATCACATGTAATCTGGAGGGGATATAGAATATGCCGACCATCAAATCGTCCACCTCATTGCGGAACGATTATAGCAAAATCTCCAAGTATTGTCATGAAACTGGCGAACCAGTGTATGTTACCGTCAACGGCGAAGGTGATTTAACCGTGATGAGTATAGAGGCTTTTGAGAAGCGCGAGCGGGCACTGGAAATCCGCGAAAAGCTGCTGGAAGCACAATTGCAAAAAGCCAACGGTGTTCCTATGCTGGACTTCGACGCGGCCATGAGCGAACTGAAGGCGTTGGCCCATGGCAAATTATAAAATTAAAATCATGCAAATTGCACAAGATGATATGAAGGCCATTGTTGCGCATCTTCGCATAAATGATCCCGATGCCGCTATCCGAATGTATGAAACTATCAGAGGGTCCATAGGCAAACTAGCGGAATTTCCGTTCATGGGTCCAATGCCGTTAGACAGGAAGATCGCTGAACAGGGCTATCGCATGATCGTTGTTGATCCCTATCTGGTGTTTTACATCTTGGTCATGGAGGATCACACGGTGGAAATTCATCGTGTGCTTCATAGCAAACAGGATTTCCACCGCTTCCTGTGAGCCAAATCGATCCATAATTAGCTTGCTCTTTGCTGATCACCAGATCAGCTTTTTTGTAGGCCCGGATGTGATATTCATTTTGCCAGCCACCCATAATCTTGCCTGCAATCCACGATATAGTCTACATATACGGGTTAAATGAAAATGTAAATTCCGGTCCGTGAGCCAAAATGGCATGCAAATGCTTAAAACTCACGCGGGTAATAAACCTGATTTGAAATAGGCATAACTTCTTTTGTCTCAAAATGGACTTCGCCGTCCATTTTACGATAGGCTTCACTTCTCTTGTCCCACTTTGGACTGCGCATTCCATTCTCGGACAGGCTTCACTTCTCTTGTCCCCGAGATTATTTCTGACGAAATCGTGAAGATTTATGCTGTTGAAGGGAATCAGTACCAATTAGTTTATCGAGCTAAGGAGTGAACTTAATAATAGTAAGGGCTTCGTGAAATGACGAAGCCCTTACTAAAGGGAATGGTGTCATGAACGGATTATACTTAGATAATGCAGCCACCTCTTTCCCTAAGGCTCCCGGGATGGCTGATGCTGTAGCCGGATTTCTAACTAATAGTGGCTGTAATATTAACCGAGGGCTTTACACGGCATCCTTTGAAGCTGCCAACCTTGTCTATGAAACGAGGGAACTTCTGTGCAGCCTGTTTAATTTTCCTAAACCGGAAAACGTAATTTTCACTAAAAATATTACGGAAAGTCTTAATGTTATCCTTAAAGGGTTGTTGAAATCGGGAGATCACGTGCTTGTATCCGGCAGTTCATTGGCTGCCTGATACTCTATGGGCATAAAGAGTTCTTGCTCCCCCGATATGCAAATAGCCTGTAGGGCTAGGGGCAAATCTTACTCTGACCTTTTCCATCGTTAACTCTCCCATGCGTGCGCACGTTGTGCGTTTCATATATATTTCGTAGAAATCATCGCTCCTGCGTTGCGATGTAAGACAACCGACTTACCTCATGCGAAAGCCTCTGGGGGACAACAGCATGTCGGCAAAGTCAGGATTAGACAGCTAACGCTGTCGAGTGGCCTGGCGAGTCAGGCCATATAGGGTAAAGCCTGTGGGCTGAATCCGGGTCTGTGGCTGTGAAACGCTGACGGTCATGCACCGGCTATTAATAGGTATACCTAATATGAGGAAAGTTGGGTATAAGCAGGCCTTTGACGCACCTGTGGTAAGCAGGGTAACGACCAACCGGGTACCTACGTATGGATACACTATATGAAACTGCCAAACGTGACCTGCCTAAGTGCCGTTCCTGGTATATGGCAGAGAGCCCTAACAGTAGCCTAATGGCCTTCTGTAATGGAAGGCACACGGTGAATGGGGGTAGTATTCCAAGTTCCTATTTTGAAAGGAGTTGCTTTGAATGGAGCAGTCAAAACTCGTGGAAAGACTGGAAGGTTATCGCCGTCGTAACAGTGCCAACCATTGCTATGTCAACAGGGACCTCTATCGCTTGTTCTATAGCAGAGACTTGTACATCATTGCCTACAACTCCGTAAAGTCCAATGACGGCGCGGAAACCTCAGGTTCTGATGGCACCTCCCTGCACGGCTTCTGTGAGGAATGGATTACAGCATGTATCACAGGAAAACAAAGAAGAAGCTCGATAAGCCCTACTCTCCGATTGTCACTGTCATGCTGGCCATCAACCGGCGACAGATATCCTTATGCGGACACTGCTTTGCCAATGTCGAAGCTAACAGATTTCAGTTGAATCAATTGAAACGACGATAACTCATTTGGAATATGGAGAGCCGTATGCGGTGAAAGTCGCTTGTACGGTTCGGGAAGGGGCGGGTTACTTTGCTAATCCGCCTATTTCATTTGAAATATGAAAGGAAAGCTTCGGAAATGCTTTCAGGTTTGTCCCCGGCTCGCGAGCTGCCGAAGGGCTCATACCATGCATTTTTCGGAATGCTTTAGCAAATGCTTCGGGGGTTTCATAACCATACTTTAAGGCCACATCAAGCACTTTAACTCCCGAAATTATTTCCTGGGCTGCTAAAGTAAGTCGCCAATGGGCAGGATTTAAAGCCCCTTTCATACATTTCCACAACCAATTCCAAGTCGTCGTACATATCCTTATCCTTGGGGGTAGCTTGATTACCCAGCGCCTCAATTTCCTTCAGTTTGGCCTTTACCTTTTCTTTGCCGAAGATCATAAACTCAGCGTCAAAGGCCTTTGCTCGAATGGTGAAGTAGGCTGAGTAATAAGCCTGGGGTTTGTGCACCTTAAACCAGGCTATGCGGAAGGCCATCATGACATAGGCTGCAGCATGGGCTTTAGGAAACATGTATTTTATTTTTCGGCAGGAATCGATATACCATTCCGGGACCTTATGCTCCCTCATTAAAGCTTCATATTCAGCCCATTTTTCAGGGTTCGCTAAAGCCTTGCCTTTACGCAGACAGCCCAGCTGTTGTTCACAAAGAGTCACAAGCTCACCTTTAACATTTTCTCATCTCCTTTTCTTCAGCCATCTTTTTGGCATTCTCTACAAGTTCATTTAACCTATTAACTTCCTGCTCAAATATTTCCCGGCCAATTTTTGTGAGCAAATATTCCTTTTTCTTTCTGGATTCTTTATCCTCGCTGTATAAACTGATCCAACCTTTTGTAAGCATAGAGTTAATGGCACCATACAAGGTCCCCGGGCCTAATACCACCCTGCCGCCTGTCATTTCATTGATATCTTGAATTATTCCATATCCGTGGTTTGGTGTGCGTACCGCCAACAATATATAAAATAATGCTTCGGTCAAAGGGGAACTATTTTCCAAATTAATCAACCTCCGATATATCGCTTGCCGATATATTATATATATCACCATCCGATATATCTGTCAACGATCTATTTTGAAAATAACGCTGTCACAATGAATGGTTGAAAATCCTATTTTTTTAGCAAGAGCATGAAAAGCTACACTGAAAGAACAGAAAGAACCAGTATAATCGTACATAATATTATTACACATTTCGTACGATTATGCTATAATAATATTGTCCGAGATTGAATCGTGTTATAAGGAGGACGAGTCATAATGCTTATTACTGCAACTGAATTCAAGACTAATATAGGGAAGTATCTTTCCATGGTGGATGAAGAGGAAATTATAATTACAAAGAATGGTAAAAAAATAGCTAAATTAACTCCGGCAACCGAAGACAAAATTGAAACAGCCAAATCATTATTCGGTATCCTCCCGAGTGATGCTTCTATAGAGAAAGCAAGGGAGGAGCGTTTAAGTAAAGATGAACGTATTGATTGACACCAATGTTATACTCGATGCATTGATGAGTCGCGCTCCTTTTAATGCCCTTGCCGAAAGACTCTTTATTATGGTTGCAGAGGATAACCTTAATGCATCTATCACGGCTAGCTCAGTAACGTATATTTACTATTTGCTCAATAAACATCTTCGTGATACACAGCAGGCAAAAGAAGCGCTTTCGAATCTTTTTAGCTTATTTAAGATCCTTGATGTTACCCAAAACGATTGCGAAAAAGCACTAATGCTTCCCATGGAAGACTATGAAGATGCCCTGATAGCAACGTGTGCAAAACGTAAAAGGATTGAGTTAATCATAACTCGCAATCCTAAAGATTTTAACAAATCACCTGTTGCTGCAATCACTCCAGATGACTTTTTCGCTCATTATGTTTAAGAAGTATGTCTGATAGTTTAATGTAGTGAATAGAAATAAGTTGAATCGAGACAGAGAGGACGTTTTTGTTGGTCATAAGCTCAACAAAACGCCCTCTTACTGTCTTCCAGTCGTCGTACTTCGGACAGTTACTTTATAAAATCAATAATTCATCCGAACTCGTTAAAATTACATATAGTTTATGTATTACTGTGCGTAAAATCTCCCTTTAAGCTGTTGGGCTTTGGATGGTCACTTACTGAGAACGTCCCCGTTGATTCTGCAAGGCAAATGATAGATGAGATATTTGTGGGCTGTTAACCTTGCCAGGGGCTGGTCTCTCTTTCTTATCAAAACAATGAGTTGCTACATATGCAATACAGTGATTTTGATTTCATCCGCAAGAATTTCATCTGTTCGTTCAAAACAAAGTTCAGGTAAAACAATTCTTATTTCATGATCTGAATTTTCTTTCTGCCAGTAGACAATAAATCTAATTTTTGCTGTTTTTGGTATCTTGTTTTTTTGTTTCTGTTCCTCTATTCAAAATTCTACATATTTTGGCAACTCCCTTTATTATTTTCAATTTTTGCCCAAAAAAGATTCAGATAGACCTCTAAAAGGAACTTTTTCTTTTTAATAGGATTTATTGTAAAGGTATCCTCAAAGCTGCTGTTCTTTTTCAGGAGCTAATACCCATATCCGTACTGATCAGGCGCCTCACCCCGTTTACCAACAATCTTAGGTTTGAGAGGTAATGGCTTATCCGAGCTTATTTCCTCCACTTCAACCTTAAACTCCCATTCATCACCATAATCGAAGAGGTAAAGAAAAGTTTTGCCAGGATATAATCCCAATTCCCCAATTGTGACTTCATCCGCGTGTGGCCCTTCATCAAGGGGTGATTCATAACGATCATGTGACCATTTCTTATTATCCATAAAGAAGCTATACAAGTGATCGTCATCAAATTCAAAAGCTTCCTGGATCGCTAAATGCAGTTGATGAAGATTATGCTTAGCCGCCAGTTCAATTTTTCGCCATTTCCCCCGACTTAATGAGACTTTTAATAAATAGGTTCCTTCGACACAATCCTTTTGATCGCGGGGAAGGGTATGCATTAACTCACTAGGCCCAACCAAAGAGACAAATTTTTTATAAAAGGGTTCATCCAAACTTTCTTGCCGTGCTCTGGCCAGTTCAGCAAAACCCTGCGGTTTCTTACCCATACTCAAGATTATATTTTCCAGCCCGTCAAGGATATCTTGAGACGTCAAAACACCCTTCCGAAGGTTCACATGATTCCAATCCAGATAGTCCCGATATTTGAACAAAATTGGTGCTAAACTCACGCCAAATTCCGTCGGCGTCAAGGATGAAGCCTCTATCTTACGCCGCGATTCTTTCAGAGCCTCTTCATCTTGAGTAAACTGCCAAAACCCAAAATACGTAAAGTACCACAGAAAATATCCCCAATCCCATAACCAGCTGTGCCAAGAAGACTTAGAATCCTTGACATTTAAAGTCTTTCCAGCTGTAACACGAGCTAACTCTTGCCAAACAGAGGAAATGAGCCTTACATTTGGGATACGTCCATATGTCGCTTTTTGCAGGGCTTCCCAATCTGCATCGATCCAAAGTGTTTCCAGAAGAAAGAAGTACTGTTCGCACATTGTCAATTTCAGGTATTCTTCGTAGCGATCGGTTACCTTTAAATGAAATTTGACTCCCTTACCTGGCACCATAACTGCCAGATTGGCTGCCAAGGCTAAATGATAAAACATATGTAACAGGGGATATGAGCCTTGATCAAGCTTAGGGCTAGCATTTTCCGTCTTAAAGCTCATGAGTTGATTCAACCCCCATAATTGTTCCCTGGGCATGTACTGGTTTTTGGGTGATAATACCGTATCCTCCTCTTTCAGGCAATCCATGAACCTCAGAAAGTCCTGCAATAAAGGGGTTGGATAAGTTAAGGAAATCTCAAACATTCTTTCTTCTCCTTTTAATAACAGTTTTAATCGCTCAGCTCCATGCCATCAGAACGAATGCTTCGCGCAATAATTCAGGAGGCACTCGCGAAGGGTCCTTATTCGTCTTCATCTCTACCTTCGGTAAAAAGCTCATCTAGACACCCGTCATCAATAGCTGACCCTCTATTTTTATATGGAACTGACCGTGGCCTACCCATTTTGTAAAATTTGCATGCCTTAGGTCCATAACAAAAGGTTTCAAATCTGTATTTTTTTATGTTCTTCTCAAAATCCCATTGAATTTCAACATTAGCCATATTGGCCCAAATACATTTATAACATTTTGTTTCCCACAAACGTTTACTTAATAGCCTTGCACCTCTTTCTTCATATGTCTGCATTGATGGAGGCATCATCATCCAAGGCGGTGGTATACTTTCAAGATTCGTGGATGCTCTACTCAAACGTTTTAAAGAGCCAGCTCTATAATAATCTGCAAATTCTCTTTCTTCATATTGTTTTGTCCAGGCAGTACCTTCAAGTACATCACCTATTCTAAATAAACACTTAACCTGCTGTTTCTCAGAAATTGCAACCGAAAACTGTTTTTTACCCTCACTGCTATCACCTACAATAAAGAGATTATACCCTAGGTGGTAGTGTGTTCGATTATCCATAAGATATCTCCAGACTCTGGTTCTAGGTTGAATAGCCACAATTTCACCTTGCCAATTCAGTTTAAAAGAAATATTTCCATAAATTCTCTTATTCATCTTCACTCTTCATCCTTTAAATTGTAGCGGAATATCTGCAGGGGGCAAAGTCGTATGACTCTAACTCATGGGGATTAACCCCGATGATCTGGCTATGAACGTTTAGGGTAAACTCACCCGAGATCCACTGGCACCAGTAGTCCATCAGTTGTATTGTTCCGTTAAGCGCTTACCTCTATTTACGTATTTTGGTCAACTTATCTATTTACTCTCAGGCAATTAACACCATTAATCTATGGACAGTCCCCTTTGGCGGAAAAGCGAATTGCGGACAAAAAATCGCCCCACACTTCCATAGTGTAGGAGGGGATAGCTTTTTCTGATTCGACAGGCACCGGTGCTCCTAGGGCCCCCTATAGGGAGCAGACCCCTCCCCCGATCAGTAGTCTCAATCTTTTAGCACTTTAACTTCGTCTTCCGTCATACCTGTTGCTTTAGCTATCTTTGAAATCTCCATTCCCAAGTCCAAAAGATTCTTCGCAACTTCTGCCTTTCCTTCTGCCCTTCCTTCTACCTTTCCCTTCTGGATTGCTTCCCTCAAGCGGAGTTCTGCTTCTCTGACGGCCGCCATCTCATCTAAAACTGCCTTGCGTCTCGCAAAGTACTCTTCTCTCACATTAGGATCATCACTTGATTTCTCCCACGCAGCTATGGCCTGGTGCAAAACGGGATCTTGCATTGCAATCTCCTCCAGTGTTTTTAAAATTTCCTGATTTTCCGAACCCTCCAGAAGCAATAACCATCGAACTAAAACATTCTCCCAAGGGCTAACCTCTCTTCGTCGCCACTTTGAGACCAATTAGGCAATTCCATGAAGTGCATTTCTAAGGCTTCCGTAAGTTGGAATCTCTCTTCGTCTTCGTAAAGATGAAATACACTATGGTAGTTCTTCGTCTGATTCAAATAGTTAAAATCTAAAATGTTAATCGTGACCGCCTTCGCCAGTTCCTTGTAAGCCATCCCTTCTCGCATCTGCCTGGAGTACATTTCCGCCCAATAATACTAGTTTTTATGACTATAAACTAAGGAGAAGATGTGGCGGATCATCATCAGTATCAATCTTAATCATTCTTCGAACAATCAAATACTTATTTGCTAAAATAGTCAACCCATTTGAGATAAGTCGTGAAATACCAATGTTCTTGCTCTCTGATGCTTTAAAACAATGGGCGCCACGTTTAACGAAGGTAAAACCTAGCCAAGATAAAGCCAGTACGATTATAACGTTGAAAAGTAGTAATAACCAAACATGATTATCTATCGGCACTGGCTCACCTCCAAAAACAACTTTAATTTAGATAATTATATACTCACTATCAAACGTTCACAAGTTAATTAATACGTCTATTTAATACGTAATTTTGCGCTAGGAGATACCGGTTGAGCCCGGTACCCCAATTGAATTATAAGTATCCGGTTGTTTCCCATGCGCTTCCTGTCAATAAGATACCCACTGGGCTAACAATTGCCAAATAGAGGAGATAAGCCTCTCATTTGTGATACGGCCATAAGTCGCTTTTGCAAAGCCGCCCAATCTGCATCGATCCAGAGTGTCCGCTTTAGCAAGCGGTAGAAAAAGTGTCAAGGGATAAAACCCAACCCTATCATCCCGCTGCTTACCCGGATGGGGAAACCCTACGGCGACCATAGCATGCAGCTGTCCGCAAGGACAAGTACCGAAGTAGTAACTAAAGTTCCCTTAAAACTACTCGGCGCAGGGATGAAACAACGTGTATGAGGATGAAAGCTAAACTGTTTTAAAGAAGTGAGTTACCCCACTTCCTCCAAGGCTAACTACGGGTTGGTCTACCTTACCCGATGGGATTCCACATCCACTACATTTTACGACCTGGCACATCCGCACTGTCAGGCACCGATGCCCAGACAAATAGCCTACCGAAGTGCACGGTAGGCTAGGCCATTTTGGGTTATTCTAACAACCCTTTAGCAAACTTATCAAAATCAGACTGAAACAATCTATCCTGCACAATGCGGTATTTTTCAAACTCACTTTCAGCGAATGATTTAGCTATTTCAGCTGTAACCTTGCCCGCATTATTTAGTAGTTCATATTCGTTAAACTGCAAAAAAGCATTTAGTCGATTTGCCCAATCCTCCATCGTCATTGGAATTCTACGCTTGGCTTGGTTTTCAGCATAGTCCAAATACATTGAGACAATTCGATTCAGACCTTCAATTTCATCTAATGTAAGGTAGTTTTTAGCAATAGATACATCACTTTAAATGATTTTCCCCTGCGGTGCATTTTTCCATGTAGTTAGCCCCATATGTTCTATTTCAGCCTTGGCTCTATCAACGATTAATTCTGCTGCAGTTTTTCCACGAATGGCAAAGTGCAGCTTGTTTTGAACAGTTTTAAAAAATGATATTGTTGTTATCGCTTCCACGGAATAATCCATTGCAGTAGCGTAAATGTCGGTAATTTTCTGATAAAATTTCCTTTCACTAGCTCTGATTTCTCTTATCTCTTCAAGCAAGTGGTCAAAGAATTCTTGATTCAGAAAAGTTCCATTTTTCAACCTGTCTTTATCTAAAACGTACCCTCGGATAGAAAACTCTTTCAAAATAGAACTTGCCCAACTTCTAAACACAATAGCTCTTTCCGAATTAGTTCTAAATCCAACAGCAATAACAGCTTCTAAATTATAAAATTTTGTATTATATTCTTTTCCATCAGTACCAGTTCGTCGGGATTTCCGACATACTGAATTTTCCTCTAACTCACCATCAGCGAAAATATTTTTTAGATGTTCAGTAACAGTAGAACGTCCCTTATCATAGAGTGTTGCAATCATATCCTGCGTTAGCCATACATTTTCATCTGCAACCATAACTTCAATTGAATCGGAACCTGAATCTGCTGTAAACATTAAAAATTCTGCAGTACTGTTTCTTATTTTAAATGATTTTTTATCTTCACTCATAAATTTCATTCTCCTTTAACCAATACTGGGACATCGACATCTCCGCTTCCTGCGAATGCACAATATAACGTAAGGATAAAGTTTTGCTTCTTGATAGCTTGCATAAGATATTTCTCCGATACGTCTAATTTCAGTAGGGTCCATGGTCCATCAAATGATTGCACCTTATCCCCCCATTTCGAGAACGTTTGTTCTACTAACATTCTAATCCTTATTGGGGATAGTTACAATAGAAGAACCAAAATATTCCACCAATAAATTCCATAACTAAGTCACTCCACTTTTTTTCAGGACAAAATAGAAGTTTCTCATGAAAGTGGGGAGAATAACGAAAACCCTTAATTCTGTATAAGAAATCCAAAAAATTAAACCTTTACCGTCTTCTTCATCACAAACCCCGGCAGCGGCTCCTTCATCTTCCAGACAATACTAATTGGTGCTGAACCATAGTGGCTTTGAAAATCGGCAAATCCAATACAAGTAAACGGAGATGCAAAAGCCCCCTCTTTCTTATACTCTCTCACAAAAAACAACACCTTCCCATCACTGGCTACTTGGTTAAGATACCTCTGCCCTGTCAGCGATTCCTCCGTCGTACGACTCTGAGACTGCCAATGAAATAGCTCTTCACTGATGGAATAATCCTGATACATGGTTGACGGAGAATAGTCCTTTTCGGACTTGTTCAAGGTCACGAAAAAGACATCCAGCTTCTTCTCAGCTAGGTAGAGAACTCCTTCCCGGAAAGAGCTCCTCTTTTGTTCCGTATGTTTTCCCAGAGCCACCAAAATCTGATCAAACGTGTAAGCACAATATAAGTCGAGTGGGTATTCATCCTCTAATCCGACCAAAGGCTTATCCACGAAA
>NZ_JYNH01000123.1 GCF_000960765.1 Desulfosporosinus sp. I2
TATACACTGAAATTTTAATTGCCAATTCTAACCTTTTTCGGTTTGTTCCGATATCTTTTTTCATTAAAGATGTTATTTATTAATGTTTGATAGTTTTATCAAATTCGACTTTATGTAAATATCTTGACTTTGCAAGATCCCCCGGTACAGGAAACTTAATGTCAGGACATAAATCAATTCCGGCCTTGCGGTAGGCTTCTGACCAAAGTGTTGAGCAAAGGCTACTATCCTTGTTGTCGTAGGGCCATACCCAGTTAAACAAGTAGCGTGAGGCTTCCCAGATTATCAAGTAGTAGTCGTATGAGGACCCGATCTTCCCCGTCACAAAGCTAATAATCTTTCTTCGGTCATCGTTGGATAATCGTTCACAAGTGAACACGTCAGCACGTCCAGTATAATCCTGTATTTTTTTTAACCTTACTGTTGACAAAGGAAGAATTTCTACTACTTGATTGGGGTTAACCACACCTACAACATGGCTATAAGGGCTTCTTGTCACTAACTTAATTATTTTATCCACCAAAGTATTACCACTTATTAAAAGGATGTCTCCGGGTTGAATTCCAGAAGCTGGAACCGACTCAATTATAGACTGTTCGGGCCTTCTAACTGACATGCCGTCATTTGAGTTGGCTAAAAAGTTATTAGTTGCCAACCACAATATTATAAAAAAATTTATCGAAAATAGCATCATTTTAACAGTTCCTTGCATCCCTATGACCTCCTACCAGTTCAAGCCATAATATACCCTGTTTTGCTTTTTTCATGTGGACCAAAAGCCACTTACAAGAACGGCATCTTGGAAGTCAGGATTCCCAAAGAAAAAACCGATACAAAAAAAGATCCATTTTAGCATTAATTCCGAACTCATTGGATCATCTCCCTAGCCCGTTGCCCTTTGCGGTGTTTCTATTTCGCATGATCGCCATTAGTACCGGTTATTGGATAGGCTGGCGGAACAGCCTCCAATTGCCTTGAACTTAGTCCCAGAAGCTTTCCGGGACACTATTTATTCTAATCGGACATATGAACTGTTTAGGTAAACTTATCTACCTACCAACATTTTCTTTCTTAACATGGGGCATTGCCAATATTGAATGGGAAAATCTAGAATATTTTCTTCCAGAATAAATAACCCACAATCCCCAGGAATAGAGCAATACTAAACAGTATGTAGCGATGTTTTAGGATGAGATGTAATCCAACGGAAATAAAGTCTGGCAATAAGATCTCCTCCTTTTAATGTGATGCGACTTCTACCTGATTTTGATCTGAAATCTCCACGATTTTTTCCCAAGCACTTCTTTCTAGCCTATCGAAGTAACTATCGACCCGTTTCCGCCAGTTTGCCTGTATAAATTTGTCACTTAAAATACTAAGCAATTGTTCTCGTACAGGGCGTTCCTGAGTTATGGGATAAACTAAGCCTTGAGTAGTAAGGTATTGCTGGTTAAATTGTTCTTGCCCAGGTAGAGCGGAATAGACAAAAATAGGTATCCTCTTCCAAAGGGCTTCGCTTATTGTTACACCACCAGGTTTAGTCACAATTGCATCGACTTGGTCATATAAGAGAGCCATTTCTCTCTTCGATGAAATATAAGAGAGAGGATAAATGTTTTTAATCTGCCAGGATATGATCTCTGTAAAGAGCCTTTTATTATTACCACAGAGAACAGTGCAATAAAAATCCGGGGGATTTTTCAAGGCTTGTAAAAGCTCGGTCATATCTCCTAACCCGTTATTTCCACCTGCTATCAGGATATGGTAAGGCGGGAATAATTTCTGCTGGCGTGCCGTGGGAACTAACCACTCATCAACCGGAATACCGGTTATAAATACCTGGTGTTTGGGTACTCCATATTTTTGTACTAACTCGTTTTTTAACGGAACATCCGCAACAAAATGGTAATCGATTCCCCTACGTC
Source organism: Desulfosporosinus sp. I2 (assembly GCF_000960765.1). GTDB lineage: Bacteria > Bacillota > Desulfitobacteriia > Desulfitobacteriales > Desulfitobacteriaceae > Desulfosporosinus. The sequence continues at coordinate 1,926 of NZ_JYNH01000123.1, forward strand.
CCCAAATGTTATTGATAAAAAAATCGGTATAAACGTTAATGACAGGGGTCTTAATTTTCCCTTGAACTTTCAGACACGAAATCAAAAGAGATGGATAAGATTGGGTACAAACTATTAGATCAGGCTGCTTTTCTGACAGCAGCCGTTGCATCTTTGTTAGGAACAAACTTTCATACACTTGCCTATATTTTGTACTACTTGACGGGTAAGCGAAGTAATCATAAGCCCAATTGTAAGTTGCTGGAGAGTAACTAATCCAGTTTAAATAGAGGTTCGTAACGGCTCTTTCCAGTCGTGGGCTAAAATAGCTCAGGAAGTCAATACTCGCAAATTCTCCTTGAATCCGTTTTTCAAGAGAGCTAATTAAGGCATTGGCCACCGAGTGATGCCCTGTAGGTACGGTTAAGAACGGCAAAAATAAAATCTTCTTCAAGTTTCATCTCCTCTTTCTTTACGGACTACTTTATAGGGTAAAAAGTATTTGAAACTTTATTAGTATTCTTCACAGCAGTCCCTTTTAAGCTAACTATCTACAAGAAATTTAAAATCTTATTTGGAAAATAATTTAAAGTTTAGTAGATAAATCAGGTCTTTATAATCTTACAAACCGGGGACCGATAGCTTGCAAACTCATATTATAAAGTTAAGAGTTAATCATCACGGAGGAGGAATAGAGGTGTTTTGTTATCACCCTTGGTTACTATTTCCAGTTCGCGTAGAACACCCAGACCTGTAGTAAAACTAAAATAATTTTCATATAAATCAATATAACATTCAGAAACAACAGAAGAGGTTCTTCCGCATATTTGAGTATGAAGAGGTAAAATAAAAAGCTAATATATAATTTTAGCCCTGAGAAGATCCAAACTAGCTCTTCCATACATAGTACGTTTGATCATTTTCAGCCGATTGTTATTACCTTCAAGAAAACCATTACTATATTGACTGATAATCGAATTTTTTACAGCTTCAAAATCTCTAACAATACCATTCGCAAATGATTTTAAATTTTTATTAATGCTTTTGAGATATTTTTCTACAAACAATTCTAAGCGTGTGACACTTTTGTTGACATAGATATTTCGAAAGTCTGAAATACAATCCTGCATTTCTCTTAAGAAAGGATATTTCTCCAAAATGAAAGAAATATCTGGCGGTGAAATATCAAAGTTAGACCAAAGATATTTTAATATTCGGTTCCGCTCTATGAAATGGCCTTTAGGTTTGTCTTTTTTAAGTTTGACACCAAGAATATTAGTGTGTATATAGTGATCAATACCATTTTTCTCTACGAGTTTTTTGCAATAATCATATAAGTTAGTGAGTTTTCCGGTATGTCCTCTCTCAACGAGTAATTTGTGAATACCTTTGATTTCTGCCTTTAAGGATAATTGTTCCATAATGATGGATTTATATTGATCAAGTTCGGATGTACGTGAAGATGAATTATTTCTGCGGCATAGATTATCTGGATCACCTTTTGAGAGCTTCCTAATTTGCCTATAAGTAGTGTTCATCATATCGCAAATGGCTTTACTTGTATAACCTTGCGACAAGTACGATTGAATCTGAATAACCGTTTCTCTTCGGTGTTTCTCATCATCGGTTAACTCGTTTTTTTTTGAATCAGGCTCATTCATCGTCGGTGATTCGGATAAAATGGGATCTGAGTCTGCTGAAGAAATCATTATCTTTGCTGGAACTTCTCGTCCCAGAGCGTCTTTGATTGCTTTTAATAGATTTTGATGAAGGTGGAATCTATCGGCAATCTGCATCGCCTGCGGCAGTGCTTCCACGATGGCTTTTGCATAACTACTGGCCCTATCTCTCGTTACTATTTTTATGTGTTGGTTGTTTTTTAGCCATTCTTTTAAGGCACTTCCGTCACGACCATCTAAGAGAGCAATTGGTTTATGAGAAGCACCGTCGCATATGAGTGTTCCGTAAGTATGTCCTTTTTTATAAGCCCAATCATCGACACCTATGAACTCACCGCATTCTGGATCGATTGATTCGGCATTGCGTAACAAGATCTTAATAACAGTATCACCACTTATATTAATACTCATCTGTTTGCAAATGCGGGCTGTCCCTTCACAGCTTGTATTGAGTGCAAGCGTGATGATAAAGTCTTCCAAGCGAGAAGTCATTCTACGGTATTTTCCGGTAAAGCCACAAAGCTCTTCCGCGAAAACTTTTTGGTCACAGGATGTATTTTCACAATGATATCGATACGCTGTAATATTTAGGTATACCGATTTCCCTAAGATCGGTAGATCTTGAATTCTACGACTATACGTGCTGTGGTAAGATTTTGTTGTCTGTCCGCATTTAGGGCAAGCATGGCTATGAGTTATAGATTTAAGCAAGATAATGATACCGCTACTGTTCTCTATAACTTGATTTATTCTAACTTCTTTAGGATAAAAACTGCTTAGAAATAATGCATCTTTTTCATTCATTTTCGATTACCTCAGCGGTATAATTTTACATTAATTATACCATAAAAAGGGCTTGTACTCAAATTCAAGGAAGAACCACAGAAGAGCCATCGTTTTGTCACTTTGAGCGAGTTACTGCTTCTCGACTCGGATCGGCGGTAGCACGTTTACTGGAGGGGATAGAACAGTGGAGATAGATGACGATAGAGCTTTATTGCTTATGTTAGGCGACACTACGGGAACTAAACCGTTTGCAAAGCGAACAAAAAAAGTCTATTGAACAAATGACGGAACGGATCGAATACTTCCAAACCCCTAAGGAAGGAATACCATGAAAAAGAACGGTGAGCAAACCCAAAAGAACAAATTAAAGCAACCAACTACCCTGGAAACGATGAATATCTAGACCAGAATGCCTCTACCCAAGATGTTAACAAAGGCAATTACACTAAGGTTGTGAAAGCGGTCTATGATGAAGTAGATCCAAGTTAAGGTCAAGCGAACGCTGGGATTAATTGCAGCACATATGAGTATGCCCTCTCTCGCTTAGGTGGGGGAGGGCTATTTTGTATTCACCAAAAGGTTAACTTTTGCTTTATACAAGTTGTACTCCTTAAACTGGATTGGGATTCCGGGTTGGCATAATTACCAACGTATCGGGGAAATTACGGATAAGGTATTTAGGAAGGGATTGGAGCAACTTGGAAATTAGAGAAAATATCATTATTCCCTTGGGATATGGAAAATTCGTACGCTCCGATAAGATCATTGCGTTGGAGCCAATCGAGGAAGACCGAGGTCCCGGACGGAGAACACGCGTGTATGTAGAACAAATAGGTATTCCCCTAATTGCTTCACGGACCGAAACAGCGGTTTTAGCCAATATAGTGGAAACCCCCAAAGAAGTTATGGAAGCCACAGCTGCCCTAGAACTTTTACATGACATCTATGATGATATTCATCAGATAGGTCCTATGCTTCGAAAAAGTATTAGAAAAGAAGCCCAACTTGATTTGGATAAAATAGAAAGACGAATTGAAGAAATTCTAAAACATAAGGTTGAGTTTTAAGCCCTGTCAGAGATGTACCTATCAATAAAGCCCTCGGCGGTGCCGGGGGCGATTTCGTAATAATGGGTTAATAGGTTTATTAGAATTTCGTATGGTACACCTGTTTTTCATAGCGATTTGGTTATTATTAAGTTAAACCTGCGATACCAATTACTGATTCTGCCCCACACCCAGGACAGATGTAACTGTAGTTCGGTATTTGCATCTCGATAGACTCAATATCATCATCACTAAAATCATTTATCTTGTTCTGACCTTTAGCCTTCAGTGTTTCCGTATCCCATGCTATGCTACTATACTCAATATTGCATTTCGGACATTTATAGTTCATAACAGCACCCCCTTAAAATTTTAATATTGACTAGATTAAATCAGATTGTTTCAGTTCTGTACATGATTCCCTTAAGGATTATTTGAAGGATAATGACCAATCATTTAACCACCTTATACTTGGAAACGGAAATACAATGCTGGTACTACTGTTGTAAGCACAAATCCTCCATTAGCCCCTAGCATCGCAATCGGAACTCCCGCTGCGGCTAAAACCATGACCATGTGGGCCAGGTGGGGGAACATTCCCCCTTATCCCTTTCTCTTATTATCCCTACCCCTTTGAGCGGGCAGCTCTGGCACCGCCTCCACGAACATCTCCTTTACCTCTTCTAGCCCAGGTATCAACCTTTTGTCCATGACCGTCCCTGTTATAATTCCTCTGCTGAGGTCTTGCATTCCCCATGCTTCTCCCCCGAATTGGTGCCGCTTCCGTCAAACGAACTTCGACGGCTTCAGGTTCCTTCGTTATAATTTTCAACGCGGCGGACAAAAGGGTCACCGAGTCATTTTCTGTCAGTAACTCTTCAACTACCCCTTTATATTTCTCAATATCTTCTTCTGCAATCACTCTTAGGATCTCCGTCATAGTCAGGCGTTGCTGACCCTCCACCGCCTCTGTGATTGTGGGAATAGGCTTACGTATGATCCTCCGTTTAATAACCTGCTCAATGAATCTTAGCATACCTATCTCCCGCGGCGTGACTAACGTAATGGCTAAGCCGGATTTTCCTGCACGACCGGTTCGGCCCACACGATGGACATAACTTTCCGGATCTTGTGGGATATCAAAGTTAAAAACGTGAGTCACTCCGCTAATATCCAGTCCCCGAGCAGCCACATCAGTCGCGACCAAAACTTCGATCGTTCCCTCTTTAAACTGTCTCAAGACGCTGTCTCTCTTGCTCTGGGTCAAGTCACCGTGAATTCCTTCGGCTGAATAGCCTCGCTTACTCAACGCCTCGGAAAGTTCATCCACCCGCCGCTTGGTTCGACTAAAAACAATGGCCAATTCCGGTGATTGGATATCTAAGAGACGAGATAACACCTCGAATTTTAGTTTTTCCGATACTTCCACATAATGTTGCTCAGTATCGGATACCGTTACTCCCGTTGCTTTGATACTAATCAGCTCCGGCTCCTTCATAAAACGCGAAGCTATATTTTGAATCTGCCGGGGCATGGTGGCAGAAAAGAGCAAGGTCTGGCGTTCCTCTGGAATTTCCTTAAGTATTGTTTCGATATCTTCCAAAAAGCCCATGTTAAGCATTTCATCGGCTTCATCCAAAACTACGATTTTAATTTCATTAAGGCGGATTGTCTTCCTCCTCATGTGATCCATCAACCGTCCTGGAGTCGCCACAATAATGTGGGGCCTTTTTTTAAGGGCCCTGATCTGCCAATCGATCCCTTGTCCGCCATAAATAGGCAAGGCGTAAATCCGTTTAAACTGCCCAATCTTATTTAATTCCTCAGCCACTTGGACCGCTAATTCCCGAGTGGGAGCCAGTACGATTCCTTGAATTTGTTCTGCTTGTTCCATAATTCTCTCCACCAAGGGAATTCCGTAAGCAGCTGTTTTCCCAGTTCCGGTTTGGGCCTGTCCGATTAGATCCCTTCCCTGCATTGCAGTGGGAATAGTCTGCTCTTGGATAGGAGTCGCTTCTTCAAAACCCATATTGAGAATCGCTCGAATGACATGGTCACTTAATCCTAATTCTTTGAATGTTACCAATGTTGCTCATTCTCCTTCCTTTTATCTGCATTTGTATGTAAAAATATAACCCCGCGGTATAACGTGTGGTTGATTTAAAGTAATTGTTAAGAGGTGACTCTTGGAAACAATTTTTATAGAATTAACAACGCCGCGCTTAACAAAAAGATGGGAAACAAAGCATATTATAACCTCAAAAATGAAAGCGAATACTATCTCAATGAAACAATATAGAACAATTCCAATTGACATATAAAAAGGCAATTTTAATTAGCCAACAATTATAACAATTTGACTGACATGATATAAAGGATGCCCTGCTGATTTAATCAGGGCATCCTTTATCGTTAAGAATTAACGATAATCTACAAGTATCGATTTAAGTTGTTTTCCTGTACATGCTAAAATAAACACTACATAGGGGATTTGCCCATGCAACTATAGAGTTTGGTCAACCCACATTGGTTATTTGGCCATAGGAAATGAATTATTGGTTTTTGGCAATCAACAATGTTCCGATATTCGAGCATATTGGCCAAGTTCATTATTTGCGGAGATTGCCCATTATGCATGGAGTTTACTTGTAATAAGTTGGCGAAGAATAAGTTGTGGGTACACTTTAGCAAGCATTTTACCTGCCGTTTTGGGGGCAACAATACCAGGAAGTCCTGGGGCGAGGAGTGCCTTGATACCTAACATTTCTGCGTATTCAAAGTCTGTGCCTCCTGGAATAGAGGCTAAATCAATGATGACCGCATCATGATTTAGGCAATCTAGCATCACTTGGTCAAGAATACGATGAGGAACAGTGTTAAATATGATTTCCGCACTTCCAATCTCATCTTCCAGATCGGAAAAATGCACTGCCCTAATTCCCATTTCCTCGGCTCGGGCCAAGTCAGCGGGTTTCCGCGCTACTCCGGTGACATGAGCTCCCATACCCTTCAACATACGCGCAATAGTCCAACCAAGACGACCTAATCCTAGAACGTAACTTTTACTTCCGTGAATCGTGATCGTCGTGGCTTCCATTGCCATTTGAATCGCCCCCTCTGCCGAAGGAATAGAGTTAAGAATGCAAACCTCATTAAGATTTGCGGTTTCTATGATCCGAATTCCGATCATTTCTGCAGCAGACTTCAAAGCCGGGCGTGCCCAACCAATAAAAAGAGGGACACGACTTGGTATTGCCTGAAGTACCTCTTTATTCAAGACGATGGGAGAATCCGAATATTTCGCTTTCACCCCCCCGCGTTCGTCGGTGCCAAACATCGGAAAAAGCAAGGCATCAACTTGGCCAATCGCCTCTAAAGCAGACGATGCCAATACCATACCAGGAATAGGAGATGCTTTTTCGAAGCCGACCCCGACTATGTACGCTCCCTGTTTGATAAGTTCAGGAATGAGATAGAGTTCGCGATCATCCCCTCCTATAGCAGCTAGGCGAACTCCATTGAGAACCGAAACCATTTAAATGCCCCCTTTAAATGTGTGAACCATTAGCTACCTTCAGTATATGAAGGTAGCAAGATTACAGTGACATTGGTTTAAACAAGGAAATCGAAGGAGCAGAACGATTTTAATCGCCCTGCTCCTATAGTTATATTTATATGGTTCAAAGGTCAAGAAACTCATTTTTATTCATAAAACAATTTATTGAATTGATTCGGTATTGCCGCTTGCTGAATAAAACCCGAATGAGTGTGTTGTAGTGGGGCAACGCTTGCCTGAATCATTGCCATAATTGGTTAGCGATTAAACATTGTTTCTTGTCAATGGTGGTAGTTACTGATAGTTTACCTGTGTGCGGTTACGGAGTTCTTGAAGACGGTTCCATTGTTTTTGCATAACGGATAATCGTTCTGTAAACGGGAGTGTCTCCCAATGTTCATAAAGATATTCATTAGCCCAATCATAGCGGCTTAAAGTATTTTGAATAATTTCAGATTCAGCATCTTCATTCAGTTCTTCGTGGTATATCCGTTCGGCCAACTGTTCAAGGCGATTTTGCTGTTTTTGTAAGACAATGTCTAAGAAACTTGGGTCAAGATTATCCCATTCAGCTAGCAAAGCATCGTTTGCGGCATCGTAGTTTAGCAGGGTTTGTTCTATAACTTCCCGGTTGTTCATAAGAATCCTCCCCTTGTTTTAAGATGTACATTTTAAGATTGTGCATTCTTGTATCCTTTGCTGACAACAATAAATATAGACTTTGCATCATCGGCCAGTAATATACGGATTTATAAATTAAGTACCCCTTGGCGAGAGGTATGATATTACCGCTATGTGGGGGAACCCGTCATCGTTCCTGCTGAAATGCAGCTTTGGGAGATTCCAAACTAGAAATTCTGGTGGTTTAAGTTGATAAAGTGTAACCAAAAGGCAGTTCCCTCTAAGAAGGAACTGCTCTTTTGGTATCTAAATGGATAACTTTAGACTATTGATTTTTTGATAAGCGTCTCTAACGTTGGGCTCTTCTATTCTAAGTAGTTTTAAGCTTGGGGTTTTTGATTTAAGTCGTTATTTTGCGTTAAATACCCTAATCGGCTATTTAACATCGCCACATGTTTTTGCATATCTACCGTCATGTCCTTAAACATCTGTTTAGCGGATTGGTCTTGTGTGGATTCTGAAAATGTAGCATAGGTCCCCAACGCAGATTGAGCAGCAGCAACCGCTTTCTGCATATCTTGTTGAACGGTCATCTAAAACCCTCCTTTTATGTGTATAAAAGTAGTATGAAAGAAAACGCCTATTCTTATGTAGGTAATATATTCCTAAGTCTCTCTCATGAAGGAAAATGAAACTACACTTAAACGTTCAATTACAACCAAAGAACTCAGGTTCGACAGTCTTTACACTAGAAATACCTCACCCAATTAGGTTCAAACCGCCGACAAAGTAGTCAAGATCGAGCACGTAACGTAGATAGATAACTTCTTGTAAGTTGGTGGCAGTATTTCTTCAAGAATCGCCTCATCTACCATTCTAATTTTATTATATCTAAGTAGTAAATCTGTAAGCTGGTAGGTTTTGTCTATTCACTTCCGTATAATTAACAAAATCCTGGGCAACATTACTGTCAATAAAACTCTCGTCCTACTCATTTGGCCCTCATCGGAAACGGTGGGGGCCTCTTTTGTTGATTGACAATCTCCCTTTACTTACCAAATCAAAAACAAGTATCAAAAAGGAAGTAATTGTAATAATAAGGTTGACTAATTGGAGGTTGATAATATGACGGTTGCTTCTCAGGTAAAACAAACCCTAGCCACTTTAAAAGGAGCTCGTGGAACGTTAAATATGTATACAGCGCAAACAAGGGATGATGAAACTCAATCAGTTTACACGAATTCTCTAGAAATTGCTGATACCATTATTAATGATTTGGAAGATCGACTTAAAACTCTCGAATTTGAAGAGCCACAGTATAAAGGTAATTAAAAGGGTGTGAAACCATGCACGAACCGCTGGCTGTCATTATTAGATCACTTTCTCTATTTGTTTTAGTTTGGTTATCAACAAGACTTATAGGCAAAAGAACTATTAGCCGAGTAAAACCCTTTAATTTTATGGGCTATATTGTTTTAGCCATTGTCGCTACTTTACTGTCTTTAAACTTAGTAAATCTCATTTCTGGGTTTATAGTTTTGCTGACATGGCTTGTCCTCCCCATAGCCCTAGATTATTTATCGATCAAGAGTCAGGTGATACATGAGTTGATCAATGGAAAAGAAACCGTCTTGATTAAGCATGGCAAGATCATGGAAGAAAACCTTATACAACTCAGAATGACCGGAGAGGACCTTCTAGCAGAATTACGATCAAAGAATATCTTTAATCTTACTGACGTAGAATTTGCAGTCATGGAAACAAACGGTGAGCTTAATGCTTACCTAAAATCTGATAAAAAACCAGTGACTGCACACGATTTAAGTCAAAAGGTTGCCCCTCAGGCTGAACCACAAACTGTAATTATGGATGGAAATATCCTCAATGAACCTCTGTTCTCGTTAGGTCTAAACCAGGAATGGCTTAATGTGGAACTTGAAAAATTGGGAGTTGCGCTTGAAAATGTATTTCTCGCTCAGGTCGACTCGTCCGGGGACTTATTCCTTGACCTCTTTGATGATGCCGTTGAAATTCCACAGCCAAAGGTTAAGGAATTACTTTATGCAAGTATTCAAAAGGTTCAAGCAGATCTTTCATCGTATTCACTACAAACAGACAATAAAAATGCCAAGGGCATGTATCTAAGAGACTCTCAAAAGCTCGAGAATCTTCTGGATAAATTGCGTCCTTACTTGCTGAATTAATGAATTAAGAGGTGTTACATGTCCAGCAAAAAGAAAAAAAAGCTCACCCCTACTCAACTGGAATACCAGGAATTCGCCCAAGCAAGGGAGCCAAAAAGACCTATTGTCTTAAATTGTTTTAAGGCTTTTTGGTAGGGGGCCTCATTAGCGTAATCGGTCAGGGTATACAGATGTTCTTTGTTACCTACTTTCATTTTTCCCAAGAAAGTTCTGGAAACCCCACTGTAGCTGTTCTAATAATACTTACCGTTTTACTGACCGGTTTCGGTGTTTTTGACCATATTGCCCAATGGGCCGGAGCGGGTACAATCATTCCAGTCACTGGTTTTGCTAATACAATCGCATCCGCTGCTATCGAACACCGAAGCGAAGGTTATGTTCTTGGAGTCGGTGGCAATATGTTTAAACTAGCAGGTCCAGTTATTGTGTATGGTGTTTTCTCTGCGTTTGTTGTCTCAATAGTCATCATAATTTTCAGAGCATTGGGTGTGATGTAAATGCTTCAGGGTCATCAAACGTGGGTTTTCAAGTCAAGACCTACCATTATTGCCTCTGCTGCGGTGGGAGGACCCCACGAAGCTCAAGGTCCTTTAGCCGCCGATTTTGATCTACTCCATGAAGATATCTGGTTAGGACAGGATAGCTTTGAAAAAGCGGAAAAGAAACTACAGGAACAAGCCTGTGAGACTGCGATCAAAAAGGCGAATATGAAAAAAGAAGATGTTCAATTCCTATTGGCCGGTGACCTAATCAACCAGACAGTTCCCAGCAGTTTTGCCGCTCGTACACTAGGCGTTCCGTTCCTTGGTCTATATGGTGCATGTTCGACTTCAATGGAGGGTTTGGCTTTGGCTTCCCTACTTGTCGATAGCAAATTTGCTAAAAACGTTCTCGTTTGTTCATCCAGTCATAATGCTGCCTCCGAAAAACAATACCGGTACCCAACGGAATACGGTGCCCAAAAACCCCCTACAGCCCAATGGACAGTGACGGGGTCAGGTGCCGCAATGGTAACAGATCACGGAGAGGGTCCGAAAGTAACAACGGCTACGATTGGTCGAGTCATCGATATGGGCCTTACCGACCCTTTCAATATGGGAGCAGCAATGGCTCCGGCTGCAGTTGATACTATTGAGGCTCATTTTAGGGACTTAAAGAGAGACCCTTCCTATTATGACGTCATTGCAACAGGTGACTTAGGAAGGGTAGGACATAGAATCGCTGGTGACTTATTGAAGAAACATGGAATGGACATCCCTGAAGAGATTTTTACAGACTGCGGGATTTTGATCTATAGTAAGGATCAACCTGTAGTATTGGCAGGAGGAAGTGGTTGTGCTTGTGCAGCGACGACAACGTTTGGGCATTTCTTAAATCGAATGCGCAAAGGGGAACTTAAAAAAATATTAATCATCGCAACCGGTGCCCTATTATCACCCATGTCTTTTCAGCAGAAAGAAAGTATTCCATCGGTTGCTCATGCGGTAAGTATCGAACTATAAGGAGCTGTCATAATGGAAAAATTTCTATGGGCCTTTTTGGTTGGAGGAGCTATATGTGTCATCGGACAATTGTTATTAGATGGTCTTAAATTAACACCTGCTCATACTACATGTGCTTTAGTTGTTACAGGAGCGATTTTGGGAGGATTAGGTCTTTACGATCCACTTGTTAAATTTGCCGGTGCAGGAGCGACCGTGCCGATTAGCAGTTTCGGAAATTCATTGGTTAAAGGAGCATTAAAGGAATTTGAAGCCACTGGGCCGATCGGAGTCCTGACCGGCATCTTTCAGATTACGAGTGCAGGGATATCTGCGGCAATCATTTTTGGTTTCATGGGGGCACTCATTTTCAGACCGAAGGGTTAAACAAGTACTCCTTAAAAGGAGGTGATAAATGATGACTGTTGGAACACAGATGCAACAAGCAATAGCAACTGTCCAAAACGCAGCTGCAACCATGAAGACGTTTGCTCTCGAAACTCAGGATCAGAAGGCCAAAAAGAGCTTTGAACAACTTGCTAAGACATTTGACTCAGCTCTAAATGAATTAAGAGGAAGAGAGCAATATATCGGCCAACAGGAACCCCAGTATAAACAATAAAGAGCATGAACACAAAACTAGAAATAAAGCAGAGATTTCTGCTTTATTTCTAGTTTTGTGTTCATGGGCTAGAATATAAAATCTCATCTTCTTGAAATCCACGTCACAAAGGACACCATGATCTATACAAGGAGGGCAGCTCCAAACCCCGGCACGTAAAAGCCGGGCAACAGCCCACTTGTATGCATGATAAATCAACTTGATGATTTGTACGGCGGTTATGCTCCCTCTCTAAGGACAACGGGTCTTAATGTGAGCTCTTTCATTACAGTAACGTGAGTCTCATTAATTACCCGTTCCTTGATCTCCCCTGCCCTACGGGCTACATAACTATAAATTGAAAGTGCTACTCCTTGGATGATATAACGCCCTCCAACTCGCCATTATTCCATAGTGGGTTAGCCCCATTGAACCGAGATTGACGGAAGGCTTATCCAACCGTCTTCAAGACCTCCAAAACCGCATCCAGGAAAATTATCAGTAACACTAAAAGTTACCGCACTCGAAATCATCCGTAGCGGTTAATTTTTGAATTATGTTAACT
>NZ_JYNH01000124.1 GCF_000960765.1 Desulfosporosinus sp. I2
AGGGTAAAAATGGCCATTGAAAAAGCCAAGTTTAGTCAAACACCAAAATCATTTAAATTACCTAAGTTTAAGTATCGTAAGTTCTTAATATTCGGAGGGCTTGCACTCTTAATTCTTATTTCAGTTGCCATCTCGAAGGCCATGCCTTTAGCGGTCAACGTTATTACTCTACATCCCCAAGATTTTCGCAAAGGTTTTACAGAGGAAGGGGAAATTATGGCTGCTCAGGAGTGGCCGATCTTCAATCCTGTTGAGGGGAAACTGGAATCTCTCAAGGTTCAAAATGGAGACAGCATTAAAAAGGGACAAGTGCTTTTGGAGATGAGCACCAGTGATTTAAAGTATCAAGTGGAGGGACTGAAGGCTCAATTACTGAGTCTGGAAGGACAACGCTTAGAAAATTATAAGAGCCCTGATCAGGCGCAAATCGCACAACAAACGTTACTCATACAGCTAGCAGAAAAGGATGCTCAGACTGAAGAACTTAACTTGACTCGCATGAAGACACTCTATGAAGCGGGATCAATTGCCCTTGTTCAATATGAAGAAGCGGAGAGAACATTTGAGAAAGCGAAAATTCTTTTGGAACAGCAAAAATTAGGCTTACAACTGATCTATGAGCAACATCAAACTTCACAAGGGACAGAACTTTATTATAGTAATCAGAAGAAAGCTCTTCAAACGCAAATTGACCAGTTAAATGATAAGATTAGCAAAGCGGTTGTGGTTGCCTTACAAGATGGGGTTATCAAAGACCTATCTCTTAAAGAAGGTAACGTAATCTCTCAAGGTCAGCAGATTATGACCGTTTTTGCCAACACTGGCTATAAATTAGAGAGCTTTGTTCTAGCCAGTGATGCCCTTGACATCAAAGTGGGGAGCCCGGTACAAGTGATTCAAGCGACCAGCACAGGTAATAAAACCTTTGAAGGTACAGTTAATGATGTTGGTATCTCAGCGATTGAGAGGATTTCCCCACTCGGCTTAAAAGAAAACCGTGTCAAAATTACGATTCTACTCACTGAAAAATCTGCAAAGGTTGTACTGGGTAGTCATGTGGATGTTAAATTCACCACCCTGCAAGTTCCTGATCAACTTATGATCCCTAAAACCGCCCTTTTTCCCTATCAAGAAGGGGATGCCGTTTGGATGATCCGAGAGGGAAAAGCTAAAATCCAGCCTGTGAAGAAAGGATTGGAGAACGACAGTCAGATTACTATCGAGCAAGGTTTATCAAAGGACGATATTATTCTTCAGGACCCTAATTTAAAGGAACTTAAAGAAGGGAAACCCCTTAAGAGGCTTAATTAATAAGAAACTGCATACCAGGAGTGTATCACATATGTGACGTAACTTTGAGCCGCTAACATTAGGGAGTTAGCGGCTCTTTCAGCATCTTACAGGTCATCCGACTCGAGCAATAAGGTGCCCAACGAATTATTGATATCAATAATTTGCTAATTTTAGGAGTATATATCAAATTTCGTAAATTGTACTCCTTTAAGCAGTTTTTGTTCAACAAAAACCCATGATGCTGTCGGTAACCAGTGGAATATAGTGGAAAGCTCCCCCCTCAAACAGTTACAAACTTTACGAATTTATAGGTAGAAACGATTGGAGGGAGGTTGAGAAGCTTAATCAAGAAGGGAATCTAATTTTGGGAAGGGGTCAAATGTATGAAGAAAAATTTATGGTCACGATTATTAAGTCTTTTAGTGATAGGTTTACTAGTGATCACTTTAATTCCAGTGACAGTATTTGCTGGACAGAACTCTAAGAAAGTAAACGATAATCTAAACGGGCATAACCCTCAGAAGCAACATGTTTTTAAAAATAAACATTTTCATTTGAGCGGCGCTATCTGGACGACCGATGCGAGTGGTTACGAAGTCAACAAAAAAATTTTTACAGACAAAGAAGATGTTTATTTAAGTGGAGGGCCCAAGAAGGGAGGGCATTTACCCATAGGAGAATATTATATTCAAGTTACTACCCCCAACGGGAAAACTGTTTTAGGTAAGAGTACACAAACTTATACTGTGAATGAAAGTGGAAGGTTCGAGGCGGGCTTGATCCAACTCTCTGATGCTACAGATTTTGAAGCATCATCAAATCCCGGTGGCGTATACAAAGTCTGGGTCAGCCAAGATTCTTCTTTTGCGAAATCACAATCAAAAACAACTACCTTTAAGATTAAGACACATACAGTGAACGAGGACACTACAACGACTACACTGAGTATTAATAAATTTTACGATCAAAATACGGATGGGGATAGAGACCTGGATAGTGAACCGTATCTCTCGGGGTGGAAGGTGAAAATTAATCGTATTGAAGATAATGAAACAAAGACTTTTATCGGTGATTTCATGACCCCAGTAAACCAACTGCTTCTAAGCCCAGGGACTTATGAAGTGACTGAAATAACCCAGCCATGGAGCGATAAACCCTATTGGGTTAACACAACACCCGAAACGGTAAGCATAAATTTAGCACAAGGTGACTCTGAAACTGTGGAGTTTGGAAGTGTTTTTCTAAGTTCTGACAATAGCCAGGGGATTAGCTATTGGGGCAATAGTCTGGGTGCAGAAGTATTCAACGGTCTTGAGAATCCGTTAGGGGAACTACGCGCTTTAAACTTGCTTAGACCAGACGGAAAGCCTTTTAATCCATTGTATTACAACAACAAAAATGATCAAGCTGATTCTTTTAGGCCTTGGCTTTTAAGTTCAAATAGTAACCTTAGATACAGGCTCTCTGCCCAATTAGCAGTTTTAGAACTAAATACCTTAGCCGAGTTTGTGGATTTGGACAGTTGCCTATATATTGGGGATCATCAAATTTTTGTCGGCGGTGATGATGTTGTTTCCACAAACGGTTTTGTTACTGTGGATAACCTGATTGAAGCAGCTAATGAGGCTCTTGCAATCCAAGATCTTACCAACTCGGATCGAAGTTACCAAGAGTTGCTTAAGACAATTTTAGAAAAAGCTAACGATGATGGCCACCTGATGTATGTACATCCTACGCCACCGAATGGACCTTACTTTAGTTGAGAAGGTTTTAGAACTAACCTTAAGTGACGACAGTGGCACTGAATGAAAAAAGGCATAACGTATAATACTATGATGAATTAAAGAGAATGGGTCAAGATTATAATAATACACTTGACAATAACCAGAAGTAGTATAGAATATTTAAAAATGCTAAAATGACGATGAGAGGAAATAGTACAGTCCCTCCTTCCATTCTAGAGAGCTGCCGTTTGGTGAAAGGCAGCAATGGAATAGGCTTGGAACTCTTCCTCGAGTAGCCGACCGAAATTGGATTAAAGTAGGCTCGGACGGAGCTTCCACCGTTAAAAGGAAGGAGATATCGGAACTTCGATGTTCGAAGTTCGATGTACGTAGTTCGAACCATGGGTATTTTTTCGGGTCGAACCACGAATCACGAACTACTAACCACGATTAGCTCCCGTATCTGCAGAGAAGACAGCTCTATCTAGTTGCTGTCAACTTGAGTGGTACCGCGAATTAACCCTTCGTCTCAATCAGAGACGAAGGGTTTATTTTATTTTGAAGGAGGAAAAAATTATGCGTAAATTACATGTCTTTGATACCACCCTCAGGGATGGAGAACAATCTCTGGGGATAACCTTGAATGTCAAAGAGAAATTAGAGATTGGCCATCAGTTAGTCAAGCTTGGCGTAGATATTATTGAAGCGGGTTTCCCAGCTTCTTCGCCAGGGGATATGGAATCTGTGCGAACGCTTGCTAAAGAAGTTAAAGGAGTCATCATCTGTGGGCTGACAAGGGCAGTCGCCCCGGACATTGATCTCTGTGCTGAAGCATTACGTAACGCGGAATACCCCCGCATCCACACGGGTATAGGGGTATCTCCAGTTCATATGGAAAAGAAATTAAAGCTAAGCCCTGATCAAGTCGTGGAACAGGCGGTTGCTGCCGTGAAGTATGCCAAGAAATACGTAAGCGATGTTGAGTTTTACGCAGAAGACGCTTTCCGCAGTGACCCATCGTTTTTGGTACGAGTGATCGAAAACGTGATTACTGCTGGAGCTACGGTTGTTAATCTCCCTGATACCGTCGGTTATGCTAACCCGTGGGAATACGGAGAACTGATTAGTTATGTTATTAACAACGTCAAGAATATTGATAGAGCGATCGTTAGTGTTCATTGCCATAACGATTTAGGAATGGCAACGGCGAATTCCCTAGCAGGTATCAAAGCAGGAGCAAGCCAAGTTGAAGGTACGATTAATGGTATTGGAGAGCGGGCAGGGAATACTTCCTTGGAAGAGGTCATTATGTCTATTTATACCCGGCGAGATGGGTACGGAGTAGAGAGCAAAATTAATACCCGTGAAATTTCTGCTACGAGCAGACTTGTCTCCAGAATTACCGGTGTGACCGTCCCGGATCATAAAGCGATTGTGGGAGCCAATGCTTTCAATCATGCCTCAGGCATTCATCAAGATGGAGTTTTAAAAGATAGGGAAACGTATGAGATCATTCAACCAGAAACTATTGGAGTGCCTCAAAATATTATTAGCCTTACAGCAAGATCGGGAAGACATGCCCTCCAACATTGTCTGGAGGAGTTAGGCTATACCATTGAAGGTGCACAGTTGGATGATGTGTATCAAAGGTTCCTACAATTGGCGGATCAGAAGAAAGAAGTTTTCGACCAAGATCTTTATGTTCTCATGGGGGATTCAGGAGGCATGGAAAGCAGTATTGTGCTACAGAGTATGTCGATAGCAACCAATGGGGTTGAGATGGCCACAGCTACCGTAATCCTAGAAATTGAGGGAATACTGATCACGGATGCCGCCTGTGGTAACGGCCCAGTGAATGCTCTATTCAATACGATTGATAGGATAACAGGCAATACCGCTATCCTCGAAGACTATACCCTAAAGTCTGTGACTCGAAGTAGCGAAGCTTTAGGAGAGGCCACTGTAAAGCTGCGCTATGAGGATGGTCGTCTTGTAGTAGGCAAGGGTTTTTCAACGGATATTATTGAAGCTAGTGCTAAAGCTTATATTAATGCCTTAGATAAGAGAGGCTTGCGAAATGAGCAGGAAGTTTAAACTGGGGGCTTGGACAATCCAAAAGGGCAGTGGATCAGATTTTGATCCAGCTGCCCTTTTGGTTAAATTTAGTTTATGTACCGGGTAGTTTTACCGATTTTTTGAAGCAAGTTTTTTTTCTTTTAGGGGGTACAGTTCTTTACTATTTTCAGTTAAGGTTAAAGGAGCGATGGTTTCTTCAAGCAGCTGACTCGATCCTGTAAAATGGGCACCCTGTTCCACTTTAAACTGTCGTGTGCAAATATCGCCAACTAAGCGAGCAGTGGCATTTAATTCTAATAGGCTTGATGCTTTAATGTTACCACAGACTTCTCCAGCAATGTTCACAGTACTTGCTTCAATATTAGCCTTTAAAAAGGCGCTTGCACCAATTACCAAATCGCCGGTTACTTGAACATTTCCTTCAATTTTACCGTCAATTCTTGCATTACCCTTAATGCTAATTGAACCGGTAATTTGGCAGTCTGCAGCAATAAAGGTGGTGTCTCCCCCACTGTTCAATGGATTGATTGAAGGTCTTTTAAACATCCGGTTGCTCCTCCTTTGTCAAGATTGTGAACGAAAGTGGATCAACATTCTCGCCATTAACGATGGTTCCATAATGAAGATGAGATCCTGTGCTTCGTCCACTATTACCACTATAGGCAATCAAGTCAGTTTTTTTCACTTGATCCCCTTTCTTTACTAGAAGTTTAGAATTGTGACCGTAAAAGGTTTCAATCCCATGACCATGATCAATAACAACCTTTAGGCCAAAGACTGGATCTCGGGCAGCAAAGGTGACTACACCGCTGGCCGAAGCTAATACTGGAGAACCGTAATTACAGGCGATATCAAGTCCGTTATGATACTCAGTCGATCGGCCTCCGAAGGGATTGCGACGATAACCGAAGGAAGAGGTGATTTCACCTTCAGTAGGAAGAATAGTCGGTGTGTGTTCAAGCTGATCTTTCTGAAGGACTGCTGCCTCATAATAGCGTTGTAACAGATATAAATGTTCAGTTACTATTAAAACCTGATGGTCAAGCGTTTGAATGGTTGGATCAGATGATATGAGGTTTCGAGTCGTGGGCTCAAGACCTCGACTTACGCTTGCAGATGAAGAGGTGGGATTAATTTTCAGAATGGAGGAAAGTTTATCTTCTAAATTTCTTATTGTTTGGAGATCATTAGTGATTTGATGGGACATATCGTTGAGCTGAGAGATTTCTTGATCTCGTTCAACAATCGTGGATTTAAGTTGATTAATATGGTCTATGGTAGGTTGGCGTTCCTTTACATAATGACTTAGATAGAGGTTTTGAGCAAATAGCCCAATCACTAGAAAACCTATGAGAAGCATTCCACCACTAAGAACTCGTCTGCTTTGTTTAGAAAACTGAAACTGGTGGGTATTAGAGTGATCGGGTGGAATAAAGATGATAGTATATTTTTTTTTCATTGAATTCCTCCGGAAAAATTGTTCTATAAAAATCTTTGACTATTGCAATAATTATAACACCTAAGTGTACAATAAACGGCATTTCGTAGCTTGTCAACAATTCAACACACTCCTTACCCAATATCCCTCAATATACTTCAGATTAACCCAAAAAGGAAACATGCCCACATCGATTGAGCATGTTCTTTTTGACCATAGAAGATTATACTTTAAGATTTAACGGGGAAGTAACCTAAGAATCTCACGAGCTTCGGCAGTGCTGGCGATGGGACGGTCTAGGTTTTCGGCAAGTTTAACTAAGCGGTCGACCAAAGGCGCATTTCCTTTAGAAAGAACCCCTTTCCGGTAATAAATATTGTCTTCAAATCCAGTTCGCACATGTCCACCAAGAAGAATACCAAGTGTGTTCATACTTAGCTGATGCTTACCTATACCTGAGACGGTCCAAGTTGAAGTGAGGGGAATCAGATCCAGGAGAAAAAGGAGGTTCTTAGCCGTAGCTGGCATGCCCCCAGGAACCCCTAATACAAAATTAAAGTGGAGGGGATCTAGAAGTAGGCCCTGCTGCACAAGAGTTAAGGCATTTTGAACCATTCCACTTTCAAAAACCTCAAGTTCGGGTTTTACGCGGTAAGTTCGGCAAACTTGAGCGAACTCTCGAACCATTGGTAAGGGATTAAAGAAAACATCCTCCCCAAAATTCACGCTCCCGGTACTTAGCGAAGCCATTTCAGGTCCCAAAGTTACAGGTTGAACTCGTTCTTCGGCGGTCATTCCAACGGCTCCTCCGGTGGATACTTGAATAATGAGATCGGTTTCGGATTGAATATAGGAAATCCCTTCGGCAAAGAGTGTTTTATCCTGCGATGGGTTCCCGAATTGATCACGCATGTGCAAATGAACGATTGAGGCGCCTGCGTCGTATGCCTTTTTGGCTTCATCGGCAATTTCACGAGGGGTAAGGGGAATGAACGGTGTTTGATCACGTGTAACCTCTGCGCCCACGAGCGCGGCCGTAATGATTAATTTTTCCATAATTAAACCCCCTGAACGTAAGTAATCTAACGAAATTTCTAATTCATCACAGTTCGCTTGAGCTAGTTATGAGGCTCAAACCGTTGTTTTGCCTTGGGAACCACGCAAGTTCCGCTTGCTCGACAGACAAGAATAGGATCTTTAAGGATTTCAGATGCGCTATCACTACCTGGTAAGGGGGAAATAACTTTTTTTGCCTCAAAGCTCATTTTACGCGACGTATTTCCGTAGTGGGTGATAACTCCGCTCGCTTCAATATAGTCTCCCGCAAAGACCGGAGCGAGAAATTCAATAGTTTCATAAGCTACAAATAGCCCTTCATCCCCATCCGTATAAATAAGTAATTCAGTTGCAACGTCCCCGAAAAGTTTTAGCATATGTGCTCCATCCACTAACCCCCCGCCATAGTGAGCATCCCCAGAACTAATACGTAACCTGATCAAGCTTTTGTACATGATGTTTAATCCTCCCTAACGAATTCAAAATCTCAGGATACTCAGTTTTATTATTTGACACAACGAGCAAGTACTCGATCCAATACAAAGCTTGCCACATCTTCAGCATAGGTGCCGGGACCAAAACCGGCATCATAGCCCAATTCTTTGGCTAATTCATAATTAATCCTAGGCCCTCCGGCAACCAAAAGAAAACGATCCCTTAGGCCTTCAAGTTCGAGAAGTTCGACCATCCGAGTGAGATTCTGGAGATGAAGGGATTTCTGCGTGACTACTTGAGAGATTAAGATGGCATCTGCCAAGACTTCGTGTGCTTTAGTCAGTAATTCTTCGCAAGAAACTTGGGACCCCAGATTAATTGCGTCGATCTCATGATAACTTTCAAGCCCTTTATGTCCGTTGTATCCCTTCATGTTCATGATGGCATCGATCCCGACCGTATGGGCGTCGCTCTCTATACAGGCACCCACGATCACTAATTTGCGACCGAGCAGAGTACGGATGAGGAGGTCGATTTCTGACTTTTCCAATCGTTCATGAGAGAGCTTAGGGACTTCAATCGAGGTAAAGTCTATACAAACTGTGGAACAAGCATAAAGCACAAAGAAAGTGAAGCCTTCTCCTAAATCTAGCGCGACGACGACTTTAGGGTCCCAAAAGCCACTTTGTAAGGCCCAACGTCGTGCAGCCTCTTGGGCTTCTTCCCCAAAAGGTACGGGTAAGGTAAAAGAGAGCTGTATGATCCCATCATCAAGGGTATCTCCATAGGGACGAATTTGACGATAATCAATGGTTGGCATTGAAATCACCCCCAGTGCGATATTAGTGAACCAACCATGAACTACGAACTGCGAACATCGAACCACGCACTTGGATTTAGGTATTTAGAGCTCTTGGCAAAAACCCCATCGAGACCCCGACCACCCGTTGGTTTTCGAGAAATTTCTGCAAACATGCCTTGTTCAAGGGCTTTGAAAAGACCTATTTTCTGGATTTCCTCAAGCATGCCGACTGCTTTTTGAAGAGTGGTTTGAGCGTGCTGTTGTATTACGCCTTCAGTAGTAAACCTAATTTCCTCTTGCAAGTGTCTAAGTGATTTGAAAACGAGTTTGGCAGATTCCAGACTTAGAAAGCGGTCTTGCATGAGAGGGGTATGGAGCGCCTCAGTGAGCATCCCCAGTAGATGAATGCTTTGACCGGTCATGATGGAAGCGACATTGAAAAGCGTATCCTGAACATGCCCACGGAAAATATCCCCCGTCATAAATTTCGTGGGGGGCATGTATTTGATTGGTGAACGGGGGAAAATCTCCCGGATCAGCTGGGCTTGGGCGATTTCATAGAGAAACGCATTAGGTACATCGGGGTTAATTTCCATAGCATGGCCCAAACCCTGTTGTTCTTCGGGAATTCTAGAGAGAAAGGCGAATTGTTCGTTAAGGAAATTTGAAGCAAGGACGGTATGTGCTGCCTCAAGTGCATCCGACGTCGTGAGATAATTGTCCTCACCAGTGTTAATAATGATCCCCGCAAATCCGTTGATCAAACGGGAAAAATATTGGTCGATAAAGGTGCGTTGCATATTGATGTCCCGAAAGATAATGCCGTACATCGAGTCATTCAGCATCACGTCAAGTCGTTCTAAGGCCCCCATCACTGCGATTTCCGGCATGCACAGACCCGAACAATAGTTGGTTAGGCGAATATAGCGCCCCAGTTCTTGCCCGACTTCATCCAAGGCCTCACGCATAATACGAAAGTTTTCTTGGGTAGCAAAAGTTCCGCCAAATCCCTCAGTGGTTGGTCCATAAGGAACATAATCGAGAAGGCTTTGTCCGGTTGAGCGGATTACGGCAATAATGTCGGCACCTTGTCGTGCGGCAACCTTTGCTTGTAGAACATCTTCGTAAATATTACCGGTGGCGACAATAACGTAAAGGTAGGGCTCTGAACCATCACCCAAGCTAGACAAACAGTGCTCACGACTTTGGCGCTGATTGCTAATTTGTTCCAATAAGGGTTGAGTTAGGGTGATGGCCTTGTCAACAATTTGTTCCTCAGGGAAATCTGGGAGATCTTCAAACGATCGTTCTCGACAAGCCAATTGTCCTGCAAGAGTTTGGGGGTCCAATTTAAAGTGGAGGCAGGCTTTGGCGAAGGAGCGTGCAGCCCCTTCTTCAAGGAGGTGATGCTCCTTTAAGTGATCGATGATAATGTTGGGCAATGGAATACCTTCGGGATCAACCCCCTGAATTCCAAGTAGACGTAAAATCGAACGCTCGACACTGACCGTACTATGGGAAAGTATAAAGGGGGTAATTTGGTCGACGATGTCCTTGGCTAAGGTTCTGGCCAAAGCTATATGATCGAGAGCCAGATGAAGTTTGTTATGAGGATAGGGGCGAGTCACTACAACCACCTCCAAAAGGGAATTTATGATAGGTTTAAGGCAACCAAACTTCTTGCTTTTGCATATCTACCATTGGGATCTTAATGTAAGGAAGCAAAGCTTCCGCCATTCGTTCCGTAGGGATTGGAGTTATAGGATGCCAAGGGCATAGGGTAAGTATTGCGAGGTGAGGGGAATCCAGCAGAGTTACTTCGATTCCCCTAGACTTTAAACCGTTCCATACGGCAGGAGATAGGAGCACATGCGCTGGACTACGAACAATAAATCGATAAGGTAATCGCTCTGCTGCGCGCAGTGCTAAGTAGATAGAATCCGTTAGCGCACCTTTCAGATAAATTGAATCCGTTTGGGCAGGAATAAGGACTTTTAAGGCCTGGTTCCAGAGAAATGTTGGTAAGAGACTCCAAGAACCTTGATGAAAATAAGCGTTTTGCTGAAAAGGGAGGGCTTGGTCTTGGCCCGAATTTATCAAAGGAATAGGAGAGGATCGTGAAAAGGAGGGAAGTTGAAATAATTCCAAGTTATGTAGCGTGCGTTCTATTACTTCGTTTAACGTGTTTCCTAAAGCAGCGCTTGTACTCAGGACTATGCCTGCATCTCGATTTACAATTCTTTTAATTTTCTCCCTCCCTGACAACTCCTGTAAGGTATCGAAGGCAACTGCTTCTTCCGTTTTTGCTAGAGATGTCACAGAAATATGTGAGAGACGGTTTAGTGCCCCATCCACATGAATTCGACGGGCACCATGGTAGCGCAACCGTGAAATGCCCTCTACGAGTTCTGAAAGAGCAGAGGGGCCCGCCATACGGAAATCCCCGGGTGCAGTTATTTTTAGGATTTGCCATGAGCCAAATTGAGGGTGATTTCCCCAAGTTTCTAGAATATCATACCTTTTTGGCGTGTCTGGAAGGAAGCGCTCTGCTGTAAGAATGATTTGGCCCGTGCGAACTGAAATGGAGGGTTTCGGGTGGCGGTATATTGCATCCTGTGTTTCACCGTCATACCCTAGGGAAGTTAGTCCAAGGGATTCGTCTGGGAAAAGAGTATTTATAGCGTTTAAGGCCGTTGTTTTGCCAGCATTCTTGACGAGTCCCGCAAAAATGAGGGTGGAAAACGTGGAGAGTTTGGAGCGTAATATCATTTTCCAAACATCTGGGTTAGGCATAAGTTCTCTCATAGAGTTCGCGGAGGGGAAGGTTTTCGCGCATAATAGCCAAGGCGATTTCCGCATGTCCTTCGGTATACCCGTTGCCGACCAGCATTGTCACGTCTTTACCGATACCTTCGGCGCCTAGCGCTGCTGCAGTAAACGAAGTTGCCATGCTAAAGAAATAGACGATCCCTTTATCCCGAGTCGCTAGAATACTGCCGAGTTCAGTCCGAGGAATGTTGACCATATTTAAGGTAAGATCCGCCAATTTGCCATCGGTTAGACGTTTGATTTCACGTAAAACCCAGAGTGCGTCGCAGGCATCTCCTTGAAGTGTAATCACGGGCAGACCAGAATCTTTCATCCGTTTCACACCAGCGGTAGACTGACTAATCCCGATTACCTGGCCTGTAACACCTGCCCGTTTACAAGCCTCGTGGAGGCATAAGAGTCCGGATTTTCCTCCACCACCAATTACCACCACCGTATCTCCAGGTTTGACGATTTTTGCTGTTTGGGCTGGAGCACCTGCGACATCGAGAACCGCCAAAGCCAGTTTTTGGGGTAGGTCATCTGGAAGTTTGGCATAAATACCACTTTCAAATAAGATGGCTTCTCCACGAATTTCTACTTGATCAACTTCCTTGTGCACAGCGAGGATTTCCTCAATGTGGAGGGGAGTCAAGGATAAGGAAACAAGGGTAGCGATTCGATCCCCGACGTTCAAAGGACGATTCTGTAAAGCAGATCCTAGGGCCTTGATTTTCCCAATCAACATTCCACCGGAGCCAGTCACTGGATTATGCTGTTTACCCCGCTGGGCAACCGTTTCCAAGATGATCTGAGCAATCTTCCCTGGAAGACCGCCAGCTTCATGTTTAATTTGGGTAAATGAGGCGGAATCAATGTTCAACACTTCTACGTCAATCAGGATCTCGTTGTCATAAAGGGTCGAGAAGTCATTGTTCAGGGATTCTGCGGGTTGAGGAAATACCCCATGGGGTTCAATAACTCGATGGGTTCCGAATGGGCAACCTAACGGCATCTGACTAGCTCCTTTCAGCTTAGGCTTTAAATCAATTAGCAAATAGTTCACATGATCCACTACACGCCTGTAGATAATCAACCGCAAAGAGCAGATATTATTAGAAAAAGTTACTTAGCGTGGCGATGTCGACGATCAAGGTTTTCCGGTTCCAGTGAAAGTTTTTGATGGTTCAAGAGTTTGAGAACCCCAACCTGACGATCGTTTTCACGGCAGTACTCGCATTGACACTCTTCTTGCAAAAGATTGGGTTCATCGTAAACTGTAATCACCCCTTCATAGTTGCGGAGAACGATTTTATTAGGTCCCATAGAAATGAGATATTGGGGACTAACCGGTATCTTGCCCCCTCCCCCAGGTGCATCGACGACATAAGTAGGCACAGCATAGCCGCTCGTATGTCCGCGTAAATTTTCCACGATCTCAATTCCTTTCGAGACTGATGTGCGAAAATGTTCAATACCAGTTGTAAGATCGCATTGGTATATATAGTAGGGTCGAACTCGATTTTTGACTAGTAAATGCACCAGCTTCTTCATGATGTTGGGACAGTCATTGACCCCTCTGAGAAGAACAGACTGATTTCCCAGTGGGATTCCGGCATCGGCAAGACGAGCCAGTGCAGCTTGGGATTCAGGAGTTATTTCTTTGGGATGATTAAAATGCGTATTGACCCAAAGAGGGTGATATTTACGCAGCATTTGGACGAGATCATCTGTAATACGCATGGGAAGAACGACTGGAATACGGCTTCCAATTCGAATGATTTCAACATGTGGAATGGCCCGCAAATTAGATAGAATATAGTCTAAACGATCATCCGAGAATGTGAAGGGATCCCCTCCTGAAATCAAGACGTCACGGACTTGCGGGGTCGCCCGAATGTATTGGAGTGCCTGCTGAAAATGTTCTAAAGGAAGTGCCTGATCAGTTTGGCCCGCCATACGTCGCCTAGTACAATGCCGGCAATACATTGAACATTGATCGGTTACGAGTAACAAAACCCGATCCGGGTAGCGATGCGTTAATCCTGGTACGGGAGAATCCGTGTCTTCATGAAGGGGATCAAAGAGGTCATATTCCCCGACATGGAGTTCTAAAGCAGTGGGAATCGCTTGTTTGCGCACTGGACATTGAGGATCGTTAGGGTTGATCAGAGAAGCATAATAGGGGGTGACGGCCATGCGAAGGGTTTCTAGGCATTGGGTAATGCCCGCTTCTTCGTCTTCAGTCAACGGAATAACCTCTTTTAATTCTTCGACCGTCGTAACACGGTGGGATATTTGCCAGTGCCAATCATTCCATTGTTCCGTAGGAACCCGTGACCATTTAGAGAGGTTTTGATGAGTGCGCATAAGGGTAACCTCCTCAGAGTTCATTGTAAAGCTAGCAAGCGTCTAAATCAGCCCAAAAATCACCGGATTAATGCCGGGTTTTGGGCTGGGGGTGCTTTGCCAATATTTATGTATATTCATAGAGGCTGTAATAGATATTAATATTTGAAAGTAAACTTCAAATAAGAAGAGTATGCTTGAGTCAGCAAGTGTTCAGGAATACATAATACATGGGACTTGGGGGTTACTTTTAAATTAATAATTCTTTATAATAAAATTATACATTTTTGCAATTAAGCGCGCTAAGAGAGAATCGATGCGCGCTTTCTGAATGAGGAAAAATACCCTTTATTTATGAAAAAAGGTGAGTTTGAACGATATAGTTTGTAGGGAGGACGTGTTTGGTTAT
>NZ_JYNH01000125.1 GCF_000960765.1 Desulfosporosinus sp. I2
TAATCTTTTTGGCTGTTTAGGCCGGAATTACATATTAGCATTTTCAACTCTCGTTGTCAACAACTAATTTGTCACCGTTAAGATTAAGTTCCCTCTGCATATACTTGCTTTAGTCGTTAATTTTGCGGCACTTGGATATATTAACATCTGAGAACTGCGTTGTCAACCGTTTTTTATTGCAAATTATAAAATGTTTAAATTAACAAAATATCGATTATCAGACAAAAACAAGTACCGAACAACGATCTAACTAATCAATCGTATTCGGTACCTGTATATAGACATTGAAAGATCTTAGTGAACTTTTATCAGATAATAGTTTTTCTTGCCACGGCGAGTGACTAGATATTTCCCATCTAAACATTCCAGTTGGGAAACTGTTGTCTCTACTTTTGTATGCCGAATGTCGTTAATATAGATGGCACCGTTCTCTATCGCCTCTCGAGCTTGACGTTTTGAAGAAACTGCTCCCACTTGTACTAATAAATCAACTAGACTGGTTTCAGGGTCTTCAACGGTTGTCGAAGGCACGTCACTGAAACCCTCTTCCACTTCAGTAGAAGTCAGATTCTCCAAACCTCCCCCAAAAAGTGCTTTTGAGATTTTTTCTGCCCGATCGAGCGCCTCTTGTCCGTGAACCAGCCTTGTCATATCGATAGCTAGAGCTCGCTGTGCGCTTCTCTTTTCAGGTTCATTTTCTACCCCTCGTGCTAATTCCTCAATTTCTTCCATTGATAAGAAGGTAAAGTATTTCAAGAACTTAACAACGTCTTGGTCATCTGTGTTTAGCCAAAATTGATAGAACTTGTACGGTGACATCTTTTCAGGATCGAGCCAAACTGCTCCTGATTCCGTCTTTCCGAACTTCGTACCATCACTTTTTGTGACAAGTGGTAACGTTAGACCGTAAGTCTCTTTTTCCTGCTGGACGGCAGTCCGTCGAATTAAATCAATTCCAGCGGTAATATTACCCCATTGATCACTTCCACCAATCTGCATCTCACAACCATACATTTCGTTGAGTTTTAGATAGTCGTAAGATTGAAGGATCATATAACTAAACTCTGTAAAGGATATCCCTTTAGTCATGCGGGATTCTACCGCATCTTTGGCTAGCATAGCGCCCAAGGGAAAGTTCTTACCAATATCACGAAGGAACTCAATGACTTGAAGAGAGCCTAACCAATCATAGTTATTTGCGAGAATTGCAGGATTTTCTTGAGCTTCAAAGTCTAAAAAACGGCCCAACTGATTTTTTATCTTCTGTGCCCACTGTTCCACAACCTCTTTAGGGTTTAACGTCCGCTCAGCAGCTTTACCACTTGGATCCCCGATTAACCCAGTTCCACCTCCCACCAAAGCAATCGATTTATGTCCCGCAAGTTGGAACCTTCTTAAAACTAAAAGTGGAAGCAAATGCCCAATATGCAAACTATCTGCCGTTGGATCGAATCCACAGTATAAAGCAATCGGACCTTTCTCTAACCTTTTGCGCAAGGCCTTTTCGTCTGTGTGTTGATAAATTAGCCCCCGACCTTGTAACTCCTTAAAAATATCCATACATTATATCCCCCTTTGTTAATGATAATCGACGTGATCGTTATTTTGATTCCTCATTCCAAAGTCTTCCTAATGCTTTTCTAGAAATAAAGAAAACTTGGCTGGTGCCAAGCCTTGCGAAGGCGGCCGCCTTAGTTGCCCTTATGCTTCCAGAAAGTATATAACGAAGTTATACTTTCTGACTAGTACGAGGAAAAGTCCCCCAACCCAAGGTTGAGGGACGAAAATACTTCCGCGGTACCACCCACATTGAATCCGTAATAAAACGAATACCTGCTTCATCAGCGATAACGAGCTGATCCGAGAGTTTTCTAACTCTAGTCCTGAGGTGTAACTCTTGGTTTCTGGGTCGATTTGCACCTTACATCGACTCTCTTCAGCCGTTCACCAAGTTTCTTCTCAATCATACATTTGCATTATCCGTTTCATTGACCACATTATACAATTTCCCCGGCAAGCTCGCAACTCTCTTTATTCCAAAAATAGTTTGGTTTGATTCATACTTTATTAGTATTTCCTTGTCTTTGCAAAAGTATGATATAATTCAGGAAATCAAAATAGTTTTCTGGCCTCAATTCATTTTTAGGAGGTTTTTATTATGTCATCCCAAAAACCAACGGGTCCTAAGCGCCGTAAGCGCTTATCCAAACTTCGGATAGCTTTGAAATTATTGATGGTTTTTATTGTTATTGCCATGCTTGGAGTAGCGATTTTTGTTGGAATCGCTGCAGCGAATACTCCTAAATGGGATCCAATGTCACTTGATGATAAAAAACAGACCTCGTACGTTTATGACAAAGACGGCACCGAATTCGCTTTATTACACGGATACGAGAATCGTCAAACAGTTAATTATTCCGATATTCCTGATCTTGTTAAGGATACGTTCATTGCGGTAGAAGATAAGCGCTTTAACCAACATATTGGTGTTGACCCCATTCGGATTATCGGCTCTGCTCTTAACGATATTCGCTCCAGAAGCGCTAAAGAAGGGGCAAGTACCATTACCATACAACTTGCTCGGAATGCCTTTATCGATGATCCAACGGCCAAAAAATTTACTCGAAAAATTCAAGAAGCAGTCCTTGCTATCCAACTGGAACGAGAATACACAAAAGAAGAAATACTTACATTTTATCTTAATAAAATCTTTCTAGGCGAATCGTCGTTTGGAATCCAAGCCGCTGCCAAAACCTATTTTGGCAAAGATCTTAAGGCTTTAACACCTGTTGAAGTGGCTCTTTTGGCCGGTTTACCTCAGGCTCCTAGTCAATATAATCCTTATATTCATCCCGAATCTGCAAAAAATAGGCGTACTACTGTGCTTGGGGTTATGCGGGATGCTGGAATTATCTCCGCGCAAGAGTATAACGATGCAAAAGATACCCCGTTTACCTACGTCGAGACCATGAAGAAAGAACGCGGCGGCGCTGAAAAAACCGCAGTGTCCACTACAAACTATAAATTCCCCTATTTTGTAGATTACGTGATTGAAGAATTAGAAACTACCTATAATTTAACTCCTGAACAAATCTACAGCGGTGGTTTACGGATTTATACGACGGTTAATCCAAAAATCCAAAGTGCAGCAGAAGCTGCTTTTGCTGACCCAGCCAATTTTCCCAAAAGCATTGATAACACAAAGATCGAAGGGTCCATAACCATTGTAGAGCCCTCAACCGGTGATATTCAGGCGATGGTCGGTGGAAGAGACTATACGCCACGGGGACTGAACAGGGCTTGGCAATCCAAGCGTCAACCTGGTTCAACGATTAAACCATTAGTTGTCTACGGACCCGCCCTCGAGAAAGGTGGATACTTCCCTGGCACCGTTCTTGACGATATGCCAGTAACCTATAATGGCGGAAATGGCAAATCTTGGTCACCTACTGACTTTGATACTATCACTAAAGGCTGGAAGGGCTTAATTACCATGCGCTATGCGCTTGAACAATCCGTCAATGTCTATGCCGTTAAACTTATGAACCTCATTGGGGTTGATTACGGTTGGTCGTTCGGGAAAAACAATCTTGGGCTTCCTCTTGAACCCGAAGATAAAGTCTTGAGCCTTGCTTTAGGGACTACCCATGTAACCACCCTAGACATGGCATCCGCCTATGGGGTTTACGCTAACAATGGCGTTAAAGTAGATGATCATGCAATTGTAAAAGTATTAGACGCTAAAGGGAATACTTTAATTACCCCGAAAATAACCAAAAACCGAGTTATGAAAGAAACGACTGCCTATCTGGTCAACAGTATGTTACGAAGTGTCGTGACCAACGGAACAGGCGTTAGCGCTCGAATTGGGAACTGGGCTGTAGCAGGTAAAACTGGCACGACCTCATTGGACCCTGATAAATATGGTAATAAATCGGGTAATCCCGACGCGTGGTTTGCTGGCTATACTCCCAACTATGCTGGGGTCGTTTGGATGGGTTACGACTCTGACCCAGACGGTCAGCATTATTTGCACAACGTTTATGGGGGGAGTTATCCTGCTCAGATCTGGAAGAAAGTTATGACGGCAGCCCTCAAGGATCTCCCTGTTCAAGCACAATTTGAACAGCCTTCGGGGATTATCAGCGGCTCCTTTGATACTAAATCGGGACTCCTTCCCAGTAGTTTAACTCCCTCGGAATTCGTCGCTACAGAAATTGCAGCCCAAGGGGATTTTCCCACTCGGGTCAGTGACGTCTGGATTCAAAAAGCGGTCGATGCAGATCATCCGAATATGTTAGCGCCCCCAAGTTCAAACAACTCTATAACTAAGACTTTCTTAAACTTACCCAATCGCGATGCCTCATGGCCATGGCCATCCAACGAAGCGCCCTACCGACCACCAGTTGAGTCGGCTCCTGACCTAATTCTTGATCCCATCCTTGGTGCTGATCCATTGGCACCTCCACAAGATGGCACATCCCAGGTGACGCCAATTCCTGCGCCAATCCTTGGGGAAGTCAAATACGATCCGAAAACCTCTCAGGTGACCATCCCGATCACTAACCCGTCAGGAATAGAAAAATATTCTACAATTATCTATATTCAACGTCCAGGTCAGCCTGCAGGAAGCATAACCGTTAAGAATTCAAAGGGATTCCTTTCCTTCTCACTCGTAGTAAACGACGAAGCCCCTATCCCAGGTTCCTACTTCTTCAGAGCTTCTTTTCAAAAATCAAAAGAGTCAGCGGTCGGACCGTCCTCGAATATCGTTAAATTAATCCTAACTTAGGATAAGCCCAAAATAAGGGGCGGTAAAAACTTCTTTGAGTTAATTACCGCCCCGATTTATTTAAGAACTTTGTTTATATACTATATAATTAGAGGATTATTCACCAGCTAGGGGTGAATAATCCTCTAATTGAAAAAAGATCTATCTTATTGAATTTACCTGAGTTCTACAACCGTCACCCCAGAGTCCCCTTCTCCATATTCCCCGATCCTGAAGCTCCGCACATGTGGATGCCCTCTCAAGAAATCCTGAATTCCTGCACGCATAGCCCCGGTACCCTTGCCGTGAATGACGTAAATCAGACCGATTCCTCCGAGTACGGCGTCATCAAGATACTTGTCTAAGGCTTCAGTACCCTCCTCAACGAGCATTCCTCTCAGGTCAATCTCACTGCGAATCTCCTCCGCTTTTCGAATTCCAATCCCCATTTCCCGTGAATATTTAGGTTTGGGTTTTTTCTCTTCCTGCGCTAATTTCAATTCTGACAGCGGCACCATCACTTTCATAATGCCCGCTTGAACTAAGACGTCTCCATTAGCATTGGGAAGTTTAACAACTTGCCCTTTCTGCCTAAGCTTTGTCAACTGTACCGTCTGCCCAAGCATGATCTGATCAGCCGACAATTCACTCCCTGCGCGTTTTACTGGTCGGCCCTGATCTAGCTTCGTAGAAATTCGACGGAAGCCTTGACGGGCCTTTTCAATATCCTGTTGCTGTTTTGTCTCTTTTTTAAGAGCCGCTTTTAGCTCCTCTATTAAAGCATCTGCTTCACGTTTAGCTTCCCTGATGATTTCGCTGGCTTCATCCTTCGCTAAGGCTAGCAAGAGTTCGTACTCTTCATCTAAACGGACCGACTTTTCTTCTAAAGCCTTACTTTGTTTCTCGAGCGCTTGCCTACCTGTTGTAGCTTTTTGCTTTTCTAATTCGATTTCTCGGTGGGTTTCTCCCAAGTTTTCGATGAGATCGGCCACCTGCATTTCCCGTTCCGTCACAAAGGAGTTGGCTTTTTCCAAAACTTGCTCACTCAAACCCAACCGGCCGGCAATCGTAAAGGCATTACTTTTCCCGGGTATTCCTATTAACAACCGATAGGTTGGCCGTAAAGTTTCTGTATCAAACTCCACTGAAGCGTTCTTAACTCGTGGAGTTTCGTAAGCGAACGTCTTTAATGCACCATAGTGAGTCGTCGATACCGTTCGACAGCCTCGTTCATGAAGTTCCGACAAAATCCCCATCGCCAAGGCTGCCCCTTCAGTCGGATCGGTCCCCGCTCCCACCTCATCGAGCAAAACTAAAGACCGTCCGTTTGAACGATTAATGATCTCTACGATGTTTTTCATGTGCCCAGAAAAGGTGCTTAAGGATTGCTCGACACTTTGTTCGTCCCCAATATCCGCGAAAATCTGGGTAAATACCCCCATACGCGAGTCGCTTTCCGCTGGAATATGAAGACCCGACTGATTCATGGCGGCCATAAGACCGACTACTTTAAGGGCCACTGTTTTTCCACCAGTGTTGGGCCCGGTAATCACTAACGTATCAAAATCAACCCCTAATTCTAACGAAAGCGGAACCACCGTTCCACCAATCAGCGGGTGCCTGGCCTGGACCAACTTTATTTGTTGCTCTGAAATTAATTCCGGAGCACCTGCGTTCATCGCAACACTTAAATGCGCTTTGGCAACGACTAAATCTAGCCCAGCTAAGGCTTCGTGAATATCCGCAACTGCATCCGCACGTACCTCAATTTGAGCGGAAAGCATTTGAAGAATTCGCTGGACTTCACGTTGTTCTTTTAAAATCACCTCGCGAAGCTCATTGCCCAACTGAACTACTGGCATAGGTTCAATAAACAAGGTTGCTCCGCTTGCTGACTGATCATGGACAATACCAGGAAATGCCGTCCGATATTCCTGCTTGATCGGTACTACGTAACGGTCAGAACGCTGGGTAATAATAGGGTCTTGAAGCATCTTCTGATAGCTCGAGTTGCGCAAAGTGCCCTCTAAGCTTTCTCGAATACGGTTCTGTAGACGACTTATGGCTCTCCTAAAGTCTGCTAATTCTGAGGAAGCATTATCCGCGACCTTCCCATCTTCCGAAATGCAACGGGAGATTTCATCCTCAAGATCTTTTTGTGGTTCAATAGGTAACGCGATATCCCATAACCCAGTAAACTGCTCTCTGAATTCCAGAAGCAGTTGTTTTATTTTCCGTCCTACTCCTAACGTATCGCGAATCTCAAGGAGTTCCTCTCCATGAATCATTCCTCCACGTAAACAGCGCTCAAGATAGGGACGAATTTCTTTGGCCCCACGAACTGAGAAAAGGGGGTTTCCTCGCAAAAGATCCTTTCCCTCGTCTGTTTCCTGTAGTCTCAAGCGAACCGATTCCAAATCAACAAAGGGTTCCAAGCCAATGGCCAGTTCCTTTGCTCTTGGAAGGATACAATAATCTGCTAAACGTGACAACACCTTTGGAAAGTCCAGTTTATTTAGGACTTTATTTTCTATTCCCATAGTTCCTCCTCAATTCAATAAAACCCATTATCAAAGAAACACATATTACTTAGAGCACACCGCGGAAGAAATGCCCTTTTGTAAATCCCTCTGGGAAAAGAGAGGTTAACTCATTCATCCCCTCATCTGACATCCATGTAGCCCTTTTGCCATCATGTAATGTATCCCAAGCTTCACTAAACAAACGAACAATCTGTCGAACTTGCCCAGGAGTTTGCCGAGTTAATTGAAGACGAACGGATGAAATCCCCATACGCCGAATTTGGGCAAGCTCTTCAAATAGATTAAGAATCTTAACATTAAAAAGATGCATCCGACACTCCTGGTCAGTCTCCACTGGGAAATCATAACGCATGCGATCGCGCAGATAGTGCGGTTCTTTTACACATGTTCCAGCGCAGTGATCTCCTTTTTTCCCGCCTAGCGTTGCCCCCACGGGGCAGTATTCGCTCACCATCATCTCCAGATCTCCGAACACTAGTAGCTCCACCCCCGGCCATTTGGCTAAAGGACCAAGTTGTTCGTGGTGTAGTTCGGGAGAAAGCGTCACCGCTTTAGCGCCCTGCCGTATAAAGTAAGCGAGGCTAGCTTCATTAAACACATTTAAGGAGTAATCTACTTCAAAGGCCCAATCCGAATCTACGGCCTTCAAGATCTCTAACTCTCCGAGATTTGCAACCATAAGGTTCGGTTTTTCTGCCCATCCACTCGCCTTTTCCAGTTCCCCTAAGAGACGTTCACTCTGACCCTGATTTAAGATGCGGGGTAACCTCCATACACAATCAATTCCCTGCTTACGGCACCTTTCAAAACTACTTCGAATTTCCTCGAGAGAAAACCCTCGTCGAGAACGCCAATGTTCCCCACCAATGAGGACACGCTTCGCTCCCGCTTGGATGGCAGCCTGAAGTGTTTCCGGATCGCTCACAGCCACCGATATCTGAGGAATAATGCTTTTGATAGTTTGTAAATCTGCCCGTTCTTCCCCTTGACGGTGTTTCCAGCGCTCTACCCTCTGACGATACGTTTGTCGGTCAACTGTTTGCTTAGGCTTGTCCTGCAGTAACTCTTCGATCGCTAAGCGACGCATTTCATTTAAGTCGCTCACTGGAAGCATGATGCCATCATCAATCTCTAGCTCCAATTTATCAAGCCAAAAAGGGGTTGTCCCTAATCGCCCTAACTGTTGGAAGGCATACTCCCAAGTCAGGGGCCTTTTCAATGCCTTTTGAGCTGGGTTCGTTGAATAAACAGTGACGCTGTGCTCGTTACCTATGACCTCTAAACACAATTTTTTCCCCTTCATGCCCAGAAAGACGCAGGGCCAACGGACTTTTGCGTTGCTCTCGCCCCTCTTGAAAACTTTGCCGAGCCTTTTCCATCAATAAGGCGTCGTTAGTCTTGAAAACTCGGTCTCCCGGCTGAGCTACTCCGGAAAATTCAATCTGTACAGTCTCACCGGGTAATCCTTCAGTAATCACTATTTGGTCCTTCCAGATCAGTCCAACGGTAACCCCTTCTCGCCCACGACCCGTCCAAAATTCGATTCCATCCCCTGGGTGTAGTGCGGCCTCCAGTTTAAGCGATAACCGCCCGGCTTCTAGGCGAGTCACTCGTCCGAGACGTGTACCCCGATTATTAGGTCGGCTATAGCTCATAAGCTCTGCGCCGAGGTTTTCTTTAAAATACCCGCTTGTAAAATCTCGATTAAATACCTGTAATAATTCCTGATGCTCTCCTGGGGTTAGCAAAGGGGCAGCTGCACTACCTTCTTGCCGATCTACGACTCCAATCCGGTCTATTGCTTGCCGATAGAGCCGTATCACAGTTGCTACATATTCTGGCCGCTTCATTCTACCCTCGACCTTTAGAGAATGAACGCCAACTTGCTTTAACACTGTCAGTTCCTCCGCTAAATTTAAGTCCCGAGGGCTTAACAAGTGTTCCCCTGTGCTTTTCTGGATTAAAAGGTTCTCTTTTCTTTCATTAACTAGCTGATACGTCATCCGACAGGGTTGAGCACACGTGCCGCGATTTCCACTCCGTCCACCGATAAAACTCGACATCAAACATTGTCCAGAATAGCCGATACAAAGTGCACCGTGCACAAAGACTTCAAGATCCAGAGGCGTCTGTTCAGCAATTGCTTTCATTTCAGCCGCCGAGGTCTCCCTTGCCAACACTACTCGGTTAAAGCCAAGGGATTCAAGATGCTGGACTCCCCAGCTAGTATTCACCGTCATTTGTGTGCTCGCATGGGTTTCCATTTCCGGAAGAATCATATGAATTAATTCTGCAACCCCAACATCTTGCAGGATCACAGCATCGACACCTATTTCGTATAAAGTGTAAAGATAGTTCAACAGTTCTTGAAACTCTTGATCAGCAATGAGAATATTAACTGTCACATACACTTTAGCCTGTCGTTCATGAGCATAACGAACGGCTTTTTGCAGCTCTTCTATGTCAAAATTTGCAGCACTTGCCCTTGCATTAAAACTTTTCCCTCCCAGGTAGACCGCATCTGCACCATTTTCTACCGCAGCTTTGAAGGCCTCAAAGCTGCCTGCAGGGGCCAAAAGTTCCAGAGCTCGGGATTGATTGTTTTTGATTTCATCCATTTAATTGTTACTCTCCCATTCCGGTCACTAGGTTATTAAACCAACATCGTGCGCTGGCTGTGGACAATAACTCTATTATAATTGTTTAACTATAATTTGTACAATTGGGGCTTTGTAGAAACTCTTTCACAAATAGCTGATGAAATAAACCATTAGTTCCCTGAAAATGATTTTCATGTGCATAGTAAAAAAAGCAGTGTACTTGTTATTGTACAATGCCTTCTTTTCACTTATAGGTTTTCAATCTGCCAGTCTATGGGGGTTTTTCCCTTGGAGCTTAAAAAATTATTTGTTTTAGAAAAGGGCTTACTCCCTAAAAAGCCGCGAGATGCTGAGAGAGGGCTAGGGTGAGGTGATTTTATGATATAGTGGTTCGGGTTAGTTATTATGCCCATCTTGGAAAGAGCGTTGTTTCCCCATAGTATAAATACCATCGGATCCTGTCGCTCGTTTAAAAGAGTAATCACCTTATCTGTGAATGTCTCCCAGCCCTTATTCCTATGCGAGTTTGCCTGGCCAGCGACAACGGTCAGTGCTGTATTTAATAGAAGTACTCCTTGATCTGCCCATTTTTTTAAATAGCCATTATTCGGAATAAAGCAATTTAAATCACTCTTAAGCTCCTTAAAAATATTGACTAAGGAGGGTGGTGGAGCTATTCCTGGTTTAACGGAAAAACTAAGCCCGTGGGCCTGATTAGGTCCATGATAGGGGTTTCTATTTTTATGTATCTTTCATCATACACATGATTATCAACCTATTCCCAATGTATATTTTATAATAATATATGCACATCATTATGACAAATTAGTTTATAAAAAGGTGCAGCATACTCTTTTTATAAATATAAAGAATTGTTCATACACCATTATATGTTTCAATTTGCCAATCAACCGACTCTATCCCATTGGCTTTCAAATATTCATTTGTCCTGCTGAATGGCTTACTTCCAAAAAACCCTTTATATGCGGACCGTGGACTTGGATGTGGAGCTTCTAAAATCAAATGTTTTGGATTTGTCAGCATGCTTCTTTTCCGTTGTGCAGGAATTCCCCATAATAAAACCACAAGTGGTCTATCTTGTTCGTTTACTGCATGAATTACAGCATCCGTAAACTGCTCCCATCCTTTTCTTTGATGTGAATGAGCTTGATGAGCTCGCACAGTAAGGACAGTGTTCAGCAATAAAACGCCTTGATCCGCCCATTTTCCTAGATAACCGTTGTCGGGGATTTTACAGCCTAAATCATCATATAATTCTTTGAATATATTAATTAGTGAGGGTGGAATTTTTTGCTGTGGCATTACTGAAAAACTTAATCCATGAGCTTGATTTTCATTATGATATGGGTCTTGTCCAACCAACAAAACTTTAACTTTAGCTAAAGGTGTGTAATTAAATGCGTTAAAAACGTCGTCCATAAGTGGATAAATCACATGGTTTTTATATTCTTCGATAATGAATTTATATAATTTGGTGTAATATGGTTTATTTAATTCTGTGCCAATTGCATCGATCCAATCATTTTGGATCATGTTCATAAATATTCTCCTTTATCGATTTTTCACATATGAGTTTTGCTCTTAATTTGTCGCCATCATACGGGGCCTTTCCCATTGCGCATGTGAATTCCTCCGATTCCTTTATGGATATCGAAATTTTCTTTATCCTCTATAGCTTTCAATTTATATCCTTTTCGTTTCACGGCCTTTCGCAATCTCTTACATTTATCCCATTGGTTTAACCATGAATTTTCGGGCAATAATTTTTCTATTTTTCTCCAGTGTTCGCTTGGCAATGATTGTCTAGCGACACTTGAATGAATAATTTCAAATGCAAAACCAACAATATACAAAGGAAATGTACTTTTTGACTGTAAAATAACAGGAAAATAGAACAATGCAATTGTCATCTTATCTTCATCTGACACTATAGAAATATTAATTTTATCAAAAATTTGAATCCATAATTTATCATTCATTTTCGCCACTGAATAAGAGTAAGGATCTGTAATCTCCAACATCATAATAAGCTGTCGATAATCCAATTCATTGTATTTTGTTTCAATAGTCTGCACACAATATTTATCATGTTCTTTACAGACTTCCTTAATAGATTCGAATTTTTCACTCGCAAGTATTCTAAATCCTAATAAGTAATCTACAAAAATATTAATGGATTTTTCACCATATAAACCGTATAATTCCTTTCCGAAATCAAACAAACTATTGTCCAAAACTATAGTTAATATATTGTCTATCAAATCGACTCTTTTCATTTGATTTTTTAAACATTGTAAAATTTCTTGTTGGAATCCCCTAGATTGCTTCCATATTTTTTCACATTGCGCAAAAGCAGGATTTAATGTTATCAATAGACTACACATATCTAATTCCATATCCGTAAAGTCTTCAAACATCTCTTGTGGAATTGTATTTGCGTATATTTTTAACATAGTTTCGCCTATATTACTTGTTTCATTTTTTAAATACCTAACTAGTTTTTTAGAGTTAATACTATCTAAAATCAATCCTTGATTAATTAATTTTTCAAGTTGTACCGAATTAACTGTAAGCCACTTGCATCCAACAAGATATACTAGCACTTTTAATGAATTATCTTCACTTATCCATTCGCGAAATTCATTAGCACTATACAGCTCTATAAATAAAGACCCTTGTTCCTCTTTTTCATTTGTTGGAAATATCTTTTCAATAATATTTAACCCCTCAGCAATATTTAAGCAACGTATTTCTGCTTTAGCTCCAACATATAATTTGACAAACTGAACTAAAGATTCACTGCGTAAATATTGTATGCCAAACTTGCTTCTGAATTTATTAATATCCTCCCATGCATCCTTAAGCTGTAGTTCACATGCTTTAA
The DNA here is from genome assembly GCF_000960765.1 of Desulfosporosinus sp. I2. Taxonomy (GTDB): domain Bacteria; phylum Bacillota; class Desulfitobacteriia; order Desulfitobacteriales; family Desulfitobacteriaceae; genus Desulfosporosinus. The sequence continues at coordinate 12,820 of NZ_JYNH01000125.1, forward strand.
CAACCCAAACTGGGAAAGTTTTTATGTCACTAATTTCTTTAAGCACATTGCTTTCGTCTTGTATTCTCAACACATTATTTAGAATACGTCTTGGTACAACTTGCAGACTCAATATGTCTTTTTCGAATTTTCTGATAGCCAAAGAACCTGTTGAAAATGAGAACCCTTGTTTTAAATCGTTATTTTGACGAGTCCATAGATTTATAATCTCTTTTGCATAATCATTCGAGTTATCCGCCAGAATTATTGCAGGTGACTTATTTCCCCATATTGCCCATATCAAATATTGTAATTTTGCATTATCCATGTTAATAGAATTACTATAATCCCGTATTTCCAAGAATATTTGTTTATTATAACTCAAAAAATCTATTGAGTTACTTGGTCTGCAAAACATATTAATTAGTTGATAAATGTCAACTCCGATTGTACGTAGATCACTAGGCTCGATTAGTAATGAATGTGTCCACACACATCCTGGTCGCTCCATCTCGTCAGCATACCAAGTATAACTCAGAACGGCCTTATGATCCTCTGGTAAAAAGTATCCTGTATAATATTCCTTAAATCCACTTTGAATTTCAGGACCTGACAAATCACTTAAAATTTCCATTTTTAGTTTAGATTTCTCTGAAAGCTTTATTGATGATGCTACTAAATGGTGTCCACTAGCATATCCATGTAGAGTTTGTTCGATCAAAATCGAATTATACACCATTTTCTCCACCTACTATCATATAAATAGGCAACGTAATATCATTGCTAATTTCCCCATAATTATTTTCTACAAGTATTCTTTCCATGGGT
>NZ_JYNH01000126.1 GCF_000960765.1 Desulfosporosinus sp. I2
AAAACTGCTTCCCAGAAGACGGACCCGCGATTATCCTTTGCGGTGACCCGCCGTCAAGGTTGAGCATCCATAACGCGAGGCCTGTTCATCTTGCATTTTCCATTGTCATTACTGCAGCACCATCGACACGAAACGCTTTTTCCCAATTATCAACGTAAGACCCCGTTGCCCACTCAGCCATAATGACAGATGCCCCCGACTGCAAGTCTATTTTAGCCAAAGGTTCGTTCCCCAATTGACCTGCGCTGATAGCGTAAACCTGAAGCTTAGTCTTTGTTAGGACAAGGGCCATATCTTGATTAGGAGAGGTAAACGCATCCACGGCATCCGGAACGCGGTCTTTAATGTACTGCCAGCTTAGCCATAAAGTATCGTAGAAAATTAATTTGGCTGGGGGAACCAAATTGACGTTAAAATCCATATAGTTGGGGTCGTTAGAATCTTGATCATAATAATTAATTCTACCTCGGAGATACCAATGTCCATTTTTACGGATAAGCCCGAAATTCTGTTCGAACCCGTCATCATCGAAGGAAGTGATATTGTTAATAGTGTTTAAAGACCGGCGCGCTTGGGCCCTAGCGTTGCTAAAAGTAGCAAACCCACTGTTCAATAATAAGTCAGACAACTTGATCCCCTCTGGTGTAGAGATTTTATCCACCGGTAATACTTGTAAATGATTTCCGTTTATGTCGTTTTCCACTGCAACATAGTCATTACCTATATAATCAATGACTTTTTTACTCGCTCCCTTTTTATCTTCTCCTCGGCTAATTTCCATGGTCCTCAGTCGCTGTTCCTGGGCCTTAGTAGAAACATCATGAGCAGATAACACATCTTCCATTGTTGCTCCTTCCTGTACTTGGCGTACCTGAAGCTCCCAAAAGCCACTACTGCGCGGGAAAAAGATGTTGTTACCCGTTAAAATTGGATGCAGCTTTTTATTATCTAAAGCCAACCATAAAGTTTGATACGTGAAGTCGGTATGATCCTCGTCGCCGTTAGCACCTGACTCCTTCGGAATTTTTAGCCCCACCAGAACACCGGATGCTCCCAAATTGTTCTGCCTGTTCGTTTTAAAGTCATTGAGGTTAGCAGAGGTTAAAGAACTGTCCACTTGATCTGAGACTTTCTGAAGGTATAGTGCCTTATTCTGAACAAAGGCTATGAGTTTTGTCTCATCGATTTTCATGAATTCGCCTAGGAAACTCTCTGCAGAGGATACAGTTATGACCTCTACTTCTTTACTATTTGGCATTAAAGTACTGGACAAGTTCAAATATTTGGTCATTAAATAATTGGTAGAATTAACTTTTTTTATTTTAAAGGCTGGATTGCTCCAGACATAGTCACCCAGCATAGCAACTTCTCGTGTGAACTGAATCGTCTTGCCTTCCCAGCTCTGATTATCCCCTCCAGAATTCCCATTGCTTTGCATGGTTTGATTTACCTTCCATTGTCCCTCCAATGGGCAGATATTGTGAACTGGAGGAATAATCTTACCCGCTGTCGTCCAGGAAAGGTTGGCACAGCCCCCGAGCAAGAGGAGAGAAAGTCCGGCAAGCACCACTTTATACGCCTTAAGCATAGAAGCTCTCCCTTATAGGTAAGGTGACTAACACCTTTGTCCCTTGATTAAGTTCACTGGCAATCTCCAACTTCCCACCCATTAGGTTCACAATCTCCTCGCATATTGATAGCCCAATCCCATTTTTTGAGCGTGAACTTTTTCCCTTATAAAATTTATCTTTGATCATAGGTAGTTCATCATTGGCGATTCCACAGCCAGTATCCAATATAGTGAATAACAATTTCTCGTTTTGCATCTCTACGTTAAAGCTGACCCGTCCGCCTGCAGCCGTAAAATTGAAGGCATTATCCAAAATATTAATAAACAACTGCTTGAGTCGATTGGCATCAGTGAAGAAATTCGGCGAATCTTCAGGGTATTGAACGGTGAAGTTGATTTTCTCCCGTACTGCCCTTGGGGTTAATTGTTTCTGAATATGCTCCATAAGAGAGGCCAAATTAATTTCTGCCTTTTGCAGATTCACCCGGCCGGAGACAAACTTGGAGAAATCCAGCAGTTCTTCTACCATTAGAGTAAGTCGTTCACTCTCTTTAGCGATAATCCCCAGACCGTCTTCCAGCATCTCTTTTTGTTGGAATTGTTCATTTTGCAAAGTAATCGCCCAGCCCATGATTGACGTTAACGGTGTACGTAGCTCATGCGAAACCGACGAGATAAAATCATTCTTGAGCTGCTCTTTTTTCACAATCTCATCGGCCATATAATTTAGAGTGTCTGAGAGCTTACCGATCTCGTCTTCATGCGTTTTCTTACTACGCGCTTGGAAATTGCCTGCAGCCATTTCTTGGGCTGCTTCCGTAACTTCTTGCAAAGGCACAATAATCGTATTAGCTAAAAAAACACTAATCAGCCCGGCAATAAAAACCACTGCAAGGCCGATTGAGACAAAGATATAGGCTGTGTCTTGAATATCCTTGTCCACAGCGCTCAAGGAAGTGATAAATCGTATGGCCCCCACTATTTCATTGTTGGCCTTTAACGGGTATGCCACAGCCATAACTTTTTGTCCATTTAATCTTCCAATCCATTTCCCTGTTTCTCCGTTTAAGGCATCCTTGATATCGTTTATTGCTACATTCCCTGGGGGGATCTCACCCAGAGAGTCCATCACAATACTGCCATCCTTATCGACGATTTCCACTTCGGCATTACTTTGGTTCCAGAAAGCATCAACATTATATAATACATTTTCCTGTAGAGAGGTGTCCGAGAAATACTTAGCATACAAATCAGCGGAAATCTTAATCTGGTTAGTAAGGCTTCCCTCTAAACTCCCATAGTAATTTTGGCGTACTGTGTAGATAAGGAGCACTTCGAGAATGGTAACCGTGATGATGATGACAATCATAAAATTGGCTGTCAGCCTAGCCCGGATGCCTTTCATTTTAAGATTCCTGCTGCCATCGGTAGCCAGAACCCCAGACTGTTTTAATATACTCGGGTTGCGAAGGATTGTCCTCAATCTTTTCCCGTAAGCGCCTAATATGGACATCCAATGTTTTAGTATCCCCAAAATAATCGTCACCCCAGACAGTATTTAGCATCTCTTCGCGCTTAAGTGTCCTCCCAGGATTTTCCATAAATACTCTTAACAAAGCAAATTCGATGGGGGTCAACTCAATTTCATGATTACTCTTAGAAAATTTACTTGCAGTAATATTCAAGCATAAATCCCTACAATTAAAGATCTCTTTTGGGTCCCTAAATCCCGCGCCTCGCCGCAAAACGGCCTTAACCCGAGCAATCAATTCTAAAGGATTAAACGGTTTTACCATATAATCATCTGCGCCCAGTTCCAAGCCAAGAATTTTATCCGTATCCTGGCCCCTGGCAGTAAGCATAATCACAAACGTTTCTTGCATGGTCTCTCGAATTTTTTGACAGACTTCCAGCCCACTGATACCAGGCAACATGAGATCAAGCACCACAACCTTTGGGACAAAGGTCTTCAACATTACAAGTGCTTCCTCCCCAGTCGCAGTATCACCTACTAAGTAACCCGCCGCGCTCAGGTTAAGGGTAATAAAGCGCCGTATCGACTCTTCATCTTCAACGACCAGTACCTTTACCTTTATATCCTTCATCTGACCACTCCATCTTTCTGGTATTACAGGATCATATGTTCCTGTACTTCTATTGTAACCCATTTGGCTCCTCTAAAGAGGATTTTAATTGGATGTAAAATTCTCGTCACCGAAGTCTTGATGTTCAACTTTAGTTGAACGAGTTCATTGTCTTAGCTGTGTAAACCTGCGGGAAACACAATAGGCAAAACATGAGGACCTAAAACCCCAAACGAAAATCCTTGCTTTTTCAACAATTCAATAATCCCTGGCAAGGCATCAACAGTTGTATTCTTCCCTACTAAATCATGTAACAAGATAACTACCCGTGTCTTTCCCTGAATTTGCTGCTCAACATGTTGAATTAACTGATCAGCAGGGACTAAACGAGCATCAGTGTCCCCCGAATCGACATTCCAGTCCTCCATTAAATAACCTTCTGCGTCCATAGTATTAAAATAATTAATATTAAAATGACCAACCGTACCTCCTGGGGCGCGAACTATTTGGGGTCGTAGACCAATGGTCTGATAAATTATCTCCTCAGCTTTCTTCACATCGGCCAGAAAGTCCTTAGGTCCCTTATACACCTCAGCCATTTTATGAGAATAAGTATGGTTGCCGATCGCATTATCTTGCTCATACTCCGCCTTTAGTAAATCCGGATAGAGCTCCACCTGCTGGCCAATATCAAAAAAAGTAGCGCGGACATTCTCTTTGGCCAAAATAGCAAGAATTTTCGGCGTTGTGCTGGGGTACGGGCCATCGTCGAACGTCAAATAAGCCATTTTTTCATGCTCTGGTTGAAATTTGCGCTGGCGCATGGCTAAACTTGGAGCAGTAGGTGGGTTGCCAGCCTCATCATAGTATGGATGAATGGGCGTCCCCGCTGGCCCAGGTAGTGGAGTAGGAAACAAATCTTCTTTATCTGTACCTGAGATGATTATGTTTGGTTTTAACTTGGATTGGACGGGTTGTTGTGGAAACGTCCCGGATGGATACTCAGAAGGCGACAGCGTCTCCCCTGTTGAGGACTGAGGGTTGCCCTCCTCTGCTTGCGAGAGAGGCGCTTTAACCGGATACTCTCCTTGGTCGAACAGTTGAGAACTCGGAGACGTCAACGTTCCCGACTCTTTAACTGTCGTTGATGGGGCTTCATTACTGTCAATAACGCCAGTTTGATCCAAGAGTACCGTCCTGTTACTAGAAATAACGGACGCTTGGTTCGGAGCTGGCGAATTCTGCAGTGGAATAACTGATTGAGTAGCTATACTCCAGTAAGGAAATACTCCCACCCAAAAAACGCTAAAACCTAAAAAGCATGCCATAAATATCAGACAACCTTTGAGTTTCATTTTGGACAAAGTTTTCTCTTCCTCTCCCTACTTCTTGTCTCAGTCTTAAAAAAACCACCCTATCGCGATACTTTTACAATACACCTAATAACTAAATTGTTTTTTACAAAGATCTTAACAATAGTTACAAAATGGTTAAGTTAAAATATAAGAGCCCGTTTCTTTTCATTTGAAAGAAACAGGCTCTTATATTTTATCTACCGCTAGATATGAACCGATGTAGGATACCGCAAAGTCTCTAGCTAGTACAAATTTACGTGAGCACGATTCATAAAACCCCTCCTGCCCGTTTTAATCCAGTTTGTTTAACCGATTATAAATATTCTGTGAAGTTTCGGTTGTCGATAGACCTCCATAACCCGTACATCTCAGTTCTATAGGCAACATCCGACCAACCTGATCCATGGCGATTAATGTTTCATCAAGAGGAATCACTTTATCAAATCCTGCTATAATCATGTTGGCACAGGCAACAGCGTTAAAACCCGCCATCACATTTTTCCCTAAACAAGGCACTTCCACTCGCCCCGCAACCGGATCACAAACCATGCCTAAAATATTTTGAAGTGCCATAGAGGCTGAATCGATGCTTTGTTGCACAGTCCCTCCCATTAATTGAACTAAACCTGCAGCTGCCATCCCGGATGATGCTCCACATTCTACTTGACATCCGCTCACTTCAGCAGCAAACCCAGATCTATTTGCAATAAAAACCCCTATGATTCCCGCCGCTAGCATAGCCTTTGTTATATCCTCAACACTCTTACTCATTTCTTTTGCTGTACCAATAATTGTTCCTGGTAGCCCCCCACATGATCCTGCAGTGGGAGCAGCCACAATGACGCCCATTGAACTTTTAACCTCCATAATAGCAGTAATATAACTGGTTATCCGGTTTAATACACCCGTAGGTATTAGTTTAGCTTCTCTGTTAGCCTTATCTACCATCCAAGCTTGTGGCCCGAGAATCCTATCCTTAAAAACCGTTCCCTTTAATCCTTGCTCTATGGCATTACACATTAACTTCGCGATATTACTCATCTTTTCAAAAACTTCTTCTTGTGACAGACTTCCTCTGACGCTTTCATATAGCACTGCTAACTCCCAGGGTGCCAAACTTTGTTTGGTCCCGACATCAAGCATTTCCTGAGCATTACTAAATGGAACCAAACAATGCTTTTTTGATTGAATAGGTAATACTGGTTCTAATTGAATAATACTACTTATATTTGGTAATTCATAGAGCTTTAAAATATCGTTTTCTAGTAACTTATGATAAGTTTTAATATTGATTAATCCGCGATTATTTATTATAGAATCCTCTATATATTCTATACTGCTTACGGTCTGTTCAATGACTGCTTTATGATTGTTTAATAACTCTGCATGGATAGGTTCAAAGAACAAGACCGTTTCAAAAAAATCTCCTGCAATATTGACTGACAATTCGTTAATCATTTGGACTTCAATCATACCGCCACCAACTGAGATAGCCATTAAAGAGATTCGTTCATTTTGATCGTCTAAAGTGCTGATTCTATAGGTATTGGGGTGCGAAGCTTCAAAATCCGCAATTCTAAATTGGATTAAAACCCCTCTTTCAACGGCTTCTTTTAGTGAATCATTTAATTCGTCATCCCATAATTCATAACCCAAAAGCCCGCCAACAAACCCAATATCCGAACCCTGCCCATGGTAAGTTGTTGCTAAAGATCCTTGAGGTTCAAACTCCACTAATACTTCCTTTATTCTACCTTTAATCATTTGCCTGACCAAACTGCCAATTCTAACGGCAGCACCTGTATGGGAGCTGGAAGGACCTCTCATAATAGGACCAATCACATCATTAAAAATACTGGGCGGTTGCTTAATCAATTTAAAAATCTCCTCATCATCGAAATTGACAAAGTTAATATTATGACGTGTTTGTCAGTGAACTCTGGGTAATGCATTGACAATTCTATCTGAAATCGATAGTGTATTATAATAAACGGAAGGACGGAGGGGTATTATGCTACTACTCAACAAGAAAGACATCCAACGGATCTTTACTATGCAAGATGCTGTGGAAGCAGACAAACAGGCTTTTCGTATCTACTCAGAAGGAGGCAGTGTCGTCCCTTTGAGGGTTAATATAGGTGCGCCCAACTATGAAGGTCAAACTTTATTCATGCCTGGTTACGTGGAAAAACTGAACAGTATGGGGGTAAAGATCGTCTCGGTCTTTCCTCATAATATCGAAAAAGGTATCCCCTCAGTTCCAGCAACGATGGCGTTGATCGATGGAACAAGCGGTGAAGTATGCTGTATACTAGATGGAACCTACCTCACTCAACTTCGTACCGGAGCTGCAGCAGGAGCGGCTACCGACCTATTGGCACGTGCAGATGCCCAAATTGGAGCACTGATTGGTACGGGAGGACAGGCCATTGCCCAGCTCGAGGCCATGCTGACGGTAAGGAAGCTTACGGAAGTCCGCATTTATGGCACTAACTTAGAGCGCACTCAATCGTTTGTTGCTCGTATGAACGAGGAATTTGCGAATTTCGGGACTCTTTTACGGGCAGTAGAGACCTCAGAGGAAGCAATCGCGAATGCTGATATCATAACTGCTGTGACTACATCCCGCCAGCCCGTTTTCGACGGTCGCTTGGTCAAAGCAGGAGCACATATCAACGGTGTCGGTTCCTATCTACCTAACATGCAGGAATTAGATGAGTTTATCCTACATCGAGCGGATAAGATTTACTTTGATTCCCAGGAAGCAGTACTAGCAGAGTCTGGTGATTTCATTATTCCCTTAGCCAAAGGCACGATTACCCCGGATAAATTCACGGGAGAGATTGGTAGGGTTATTTCAAATATCCTCCCGGGACGTGAAACTCCTGAAGAAATCACACTCTTTAAGACAGTAGGGATAGCCGTTCAAGATGTCGTAACAGCCCATCAAATTTATCAGAGAGCCTTGCAGTATGACATCGGTCAGAAATTTTCCTTTGAAGAATCGTAGATCATCAAATCTGCATGTAAATAGACATTCGTGGACCTGTTCCGAACTATGCATAGTCACCTTATTACCTCGACCGTACTTATAGGAAGGAGACAAAAAGAATGAATTTTAAGCATTACATCAATTGCATAGATGCCCATACTGCTGGAGAACCTCTTCGAATCATCACTTCAGGTTTACCCCCCATTCATGGCAAGACTATGCTCGAAAAGAGACAGTATATGTTAGAAAACTATGACCACTTGCGGAAGCTAATCATGTTAGAGCCCCGGGGGCATAGTGGAATGTACGGCTGCATCCTTGTTCCTGCTGTCACTGAAGATGGAGATTTTGGCGTCTTATTTACACACAACGAAGGGTTAAGTTCCATGTGTGGGCATGGCATTATTGGGGTGACTAAGGTTGCCATAGAAACTGGCATGCTCATCTCTCATGAGGGTGAGAATATGGTTAAAATCGACGCGCCTGCTGGCAGAATCACGGCCTATGCAGACGTCAAGCATGGAGAAGTAGAACGAGTTAGATTTCAAAATGTACCTTGCTTCGTTTATAAAGAAAACATCACCGTCCTTGTCGAGGGTATAGGAGATATTACCGCCGACGTCGTGTATTGTGGTGCCTTTTACGTCTATCTAGATTCGAAACAAGTCGGTTTAACCGTGACTCCCGAAAATACTGAAAAACTAGTCCATATGGGAATGGAAATTAAAAATAAAGTCATGGCTGTGATGGAATTTAACCATCCGACATCTGGAGTCAATTGGCTTTACGGAACTATTTTCTACGAGAAACCACTCAGAGACGGGGACAAACTCGTGACCAGGAATGTCTGCATTTTTGCAGAAGGACAAGTTGATAGATCTCCTACCGGTACTGGAACTGGCGGAAGAGTGGCCTTACACTATCATAAAGGAGAATTAAAAAAGGGAGATACCCTGATCAATTACAGCATCATCAATACTCCCTTTGAAGGAAAGTTCGTCGAACAAACCAAAGTAGGAGACTATGATGCGGTTCTGACCGAAGTATCCGGTACTGCCCAAATCGTAGGCTTCAATCAATTAGTGCTCGATCCCAAAGACCCACTACCCGAAGGCTTTAGAATCATAGGAAGTTAAATGTGAAGCAAGGACTCCCATTTCCCTCCAGCACTGGCAGACTGGCGTTTGACAGCAAATGTAGTGGCACGCTTTAATTTAAAGTTCTTTAACCCTTGCTACACAAGGGTTCGAATTAATTTGCCCCAACTTGCTGAACAACTAGTATCCATCCTAAGGATGGATACTAGTTGTTTTATTGTGTTCAGTTAGAACGCCACATGCTCTGTCCGAGTGATAATCTCTTCCTGCAATGCTTCACTTAAATCACAGAAATAATCACTATATCCAGCTACGCGCACGATTAGATCTCGGTACTTTTCCGGCTCACCCTGAGCAGCCCGTAAGGTCTTGGCACTCACAACGTTAAACTGAATATGATGACCACTTAATTTAAAATAGGACCGAACCAACTGGACTAATTTTTCAAGTCCTTCATCACCCTCTAGGACTTGGGGAGTAAACTTTAGATTCAGTAAGGTCCCTCCTGTCCGCGCATGATCCAGCTTGGAAGAAGATTTAATAACTGCTGTCGGACCCAACCGATCAGACCCTTGAACCGGAGAAATCCCTTCTGAAAGAGGTTCCCAGGCCCGGCGGCCATCAGCCGTAGCCCCAATGACAGACCCGAAATAGACATGACAGGTGGTAGGTAACATGTTGATCCTGTAAACACCGCCCTTAGTGCTCGGTCTGCCATTCACTTCAGAATAGTACGCGTTAAAAATGTCCACCATGATCTCGTCGGCGTAGTCATGATCATTTCCAAAGTGGGGGTCTTGTTCAAAAGGAGTTGGCGCACTCCCTCGTGACCCAAGAAATTATCCTCTAAAGCCTTGAGTAGTTTCTCCATTGTAAGATCCTTTTGGTCAAAGACATGGTAACGGATGCCTGATAACGTGTCTGTAAGGCTACCCAAGCCAACGCCTTGGATATAATTTGTGTTATAGCGGGCGCCGCCATCATTATAATCCTTAGCCTTAGCGATACAATCATCAATCAGTATGGAAAGGAACGGGGACGGCATATAGGCGGCATAAAGTCGCTCAATTATATTACTGCCTTTAACCTTAACGTCGATAAAATAGTGAAGTTGCTTTTTAAAGGCCGCAAACAGTTCTGCAAAGGAACTAAACCCTTTAGGATCTCCAGTTTCCAAGCCCAAGCGCAGACCGGTTTTTGGATCAAGCCCATTGTGTAGGACCAATTCAAAAATCTTGGGCAAATTAAAATACCCTGTCAAGATGTAACTCTCTTTTCCGAAAGCCCCCGTTTCCACACAACCACTGGTCCCGCCTTGCCGAGCATCCTCAATCGATTTACCCTGGCGCAAAAGTTCTTCAACAACCGTATCGGCGTTAAACACAGAAGGTTGCCCCCAACCCTTGCGTATGATCCGGGCCGCTCTTCTCATAAAACGGTCCGGATTCTTTTTGCTTAACTGAATATTTGAGCTTGGTTGCAAAAGGCGCATTTCATCGATCACATCTAAAACAAGGTAAGTGACATCATTAACCCCATCCGAACCGTCCGCTTTTAGCCCACCACTATTGATATTAGCGAAATCTGTATACGTACCACTTTCCGCCGCCGTGACCCCGACTTTAGGCGGTGCCGGTTGATTGTTAAACTTTACCCAAAAACACTCTAAAAGCTCTTTCGCCTCTTCTTCAGTCAGCGTACCCTCGGCTAAGCCTTGCTTATAAAAGGGATATAAATGTTGATCCAGCCTTCCAGGGTTAAACGCATCCCAAGTATTAAGTTCGATGATAACCCCTAGATGCACAAACCAATAGGCTTGCAAAGCCTCCCAGTAAGTCCGGGGGGCATGGGCAGGGACGTGGGAACAGATTTCAGCGATCTTCTCCAATTCTGCCTTCCTCAAGACATCCGTTTCCATTTGGGCTAACTCTTTGGCCTTCTCGGCATACCGCTCTGCGAAAAGAATAATTCCTTCGGCGCTAATCCGCATAGCTTTAAGTTCTTCCTGCTTCTGATACGCCTCAACATCGTTCAAATAATCGAGTCTCGCCAAATGATCATTAATATCAGCGATGAACTCCAAAAAACCCCTACGATAGATTTTATCATCGAGCACCGTATGCCCTGGTGCCCTCTGTTCCATAAACTCAGTAAAGATGCCCGCATCATAAGCGGCCTTCCAAGTCTCGGACATCTCCGCAAAAATAAGATCACGCATCGATTTCCCTTCCCAATAGGGGATAATACGGTGTTCATAAGCGTCCCGTACTTGCGGGCTGACATTATACGAAATTTTGGGGCGAGAATCGAGAATATCCAAATCTTCAAGGGTATGACAACATAGTTCTGGATAAGTGTAGGTTGCTTTGGGTGCCTCCCCTCGCTCCCCGACAATCAATTCCCCAGGGTTAATACAAATCTCTTTGCGTTCCAACATGTACTTAAAAGCCAAGGCTCTTCGCACAGGAACAGAGGAATTACCAGCCGAACGGTAAAATTCAGTCATTAACTCTGCCCTTTCAGCAGAAATATAGGCTTCCGTCTCTAGGCTTCGTTGCCTAAGCTTGGTTACTCTTTCATTCATTTTGAGCCCCCCCCAATTTTAACCTTCAGCCCTAACTGTTCCAACTTTCCTGCGATCTGCTCCAAACGCTCGTGGCCTGGAGATTGTAATTCAGGCAGCAGATACGTTCGACCAAGGCGCTGGTACTTATCCACCCCTGCCTTATGATAAGGTAGCAGATGAAGTTCCTGGCCCTGTTTTAAAGAGGTTACAAACTCTCCAATTAGGGCAACGTTCTCCTCATCATCATTAATTCCCGGAATGATCGGCACTCGCACAATGACTCGGGAATGGTTCTTGACAAGCCAACTTAGATTTTCTAAGATACGTTCGTTCGGAACTCCAGTGAGTGCTTGATGTTTCTGACTATCCATAAGTTTTAAATCATAAAGAAATAAATTGACGTACTCGCTGATGGTTTGCAAGAATTCAAGGTTTACATAGCCACAGGTCTCCACAGCCGTGTGAATTTCCTTCTTCCGGCACTCTTTAAGCATTTCCAAAAGAAAAACAGGCTGCATAACAGCTTCCCCTCCGGAAAAGGTTACCCCGCCTCCCGATTCGTCATAAAAGACGACATCTTTCTCGATTTCAGCCAGCACTTCGCGCACTGACATGGTCTTTCCTACAAGCTCTCTTACCCCGGCATAACAAACCTGACAGCATGCACCACAGACCTGGCATTGATCTCGAAGGAATTTTAAGTTTCCCGACTTAGCTATAATCGCACCATTTGGACAAACCTCTAAACATAAACCACAACCGATACATCGGTCAGGCCTATAAAGTAATTCCTGACCAAACCTTTGACTTTCAGGGTTGTGACACCACTGACAGTTCAGTGGACAACCTTTTAAGAAAACCGTGGTCCGAATACCGGGTCCATCATGGATCGAATATTTCATTATATTAATAATTTGGCCATCTACCAACTTTACCACTCCAAATGTTGCTTTGTTCCTTCTTAGCATATAACTCACCGTTGGGCATTTTTCTCAAAGGACCACACCGTTAACTCGAATCGGAACACCTGGATTTTGTTGGGACAGAAAAGCGGCCCGTTCTAAAATTTGCTCTTGCGACGGCGGGATTAGGTCTTTTAATGGATAATCGATTCCTAGATTTCTATAGGTTTCCAGACCAAGGCGATGATAGGCCAACAACTCTATCTCTCGGAGTTTATTCAAGGCTTTGCAGAATTCTGCCGTTGCCGCTAGATTCGAATCTGAGTCATTGGCTCCTGGAACCATGGGGATGCGCACAATGATGTCGAGAGAATAATTAGACTGATCAATTTTTACAAGATTATCAAGAATAACTTTGTTATCACGGCCAACCCACTGTTTGTGAATCGTTGGATCCATCTGTTTAATATCAACGTAGAGAACATCGAGCCAAGGCAAAATTATTTTGATACTCTCGAACGGGGCATGAAAACTGGTCTCCATCGCGGTGTGAATCCCAAGCTGTTTACACTCTTTCAGGACCTCTGAGACAAAATCGGGCTGGATTAAGGGTTCGCCACCACTGATGGTTACTCCCCCTCCCGAATGAAAAAAGAAAATTTCGTCCTTAGTAATTTCCTGAACCACTTCTTGTACGGACATGAGGCTCCCATATTTTTTTAAGGCATTGTGTGGACATTTCCTAACGCAGACAAAACAGTTCTTGCATTTAGAGAAATCGGTGAGTACTTTCTGATCATCCATTGACATCGAAAGGGCACTTTCAGGGCATGAGCGCACACATATTCCACAACTTACACAGCGATCTCGGGCATACCCTCTTTCAAAATCCGATCGCTGAGATTCAGGAGTCGAACACCATTGACACTTTAGCGGGCACCCTTTGAGGAAGATCACCGTTCGGAGCCCCTGTCCATCGTGGATTGAAGTCCGCTCGGTCCTGAGAACAGAACCAGCAACTGCACCGTCATT
>NZ_JYNH01000127.1 GCF_000960765.1 Desulfosporosinus sp. I2
GTACAATAGGAAGAACCATTATTTTTATAGACAATCCGGATCCAAATACCGCTTGACCAATAACCTGGCGAAAACCCAAGCCCATCAGGTAGCCCAGTACCCCTCCGATGATTCCACTGATTGCTGACTCCGCTACAAACAGGGCGCTAACCTGCCAACCCTCCGCTCCCAGAGCCTTGAGTAAGCCAATTTCCTTGCTGCGCTCCAAGACCTTGGTGGTCATTAGGCTTGATATCCCCAAGGCGGCGCTGAGCAGGGCCGCTGCCGTTAAGAGCAACATGAGTAGCTGAATCTTTCCTAAGATCAATCCTTCCGACTCAGCAACCTGTCGGATAGCATTGGCCCTTACTCCAGGCAGGATTTCTTCGATCTGATAGGTTATGGCGCCCACATAAGCTGTACAATACCATCGTTCATATTCTTCGCTATTCAAAGACTTAGGATCTTTTGCGGCCCGGCGGGCCAGTTCGTTTTCCGGAGTGGTCAGAGCGCTTACCTCTACTTTACTGACCTTACCCGAGGTTCCCTGTAGGTTCTGTATAAGGGCTAAAGGCACAAATACCTTCCGGTCATCACCGCTCCCACTGTCAAAAACCCCTGTAACCTTAAGGACTTGTTCCTTGTTTCCAGACGGAGTGTTTACCAGAACTTTTACGTTGTCCCCCGGTTTTATACCAATCTTTTCAGCCAGTTCCGACCCCACCATGGCCTGGGTTTCCGAGCTGTCCTCTGCCCATTGGCCATTAACCTTCCACCATGCTTTGAGGCTGGCGGCACCCGTAACTACCTTCTCCCCTGCGGGAGTCGTAATTTCTTTGTTAAACCATGTTCCCACCAGAACGGTGTCTTGGTTCCCGGTTGTTGCGGACTGTTCTAGGTACGGAGTGAAGGAAAGAATATTATTGGCCCAAAAGATGGTTTTTAAACTGCTTAAACTTGCTTCTTCAAGGAACGATTGACCCTGCAAGGGATTATACTCTACCCCGCCGATGTTCAGCGGGACAGTTTCCACCCTGGGTTCTACCAAGATGTTGGCTCCGTAGGTTTTAAGCTCCCGGTTTACCTTATCCCCGATATCCAGGGAGATATTAAGCATGGAACTAGCTAATGATGCACCAAAGGCGATAGTTACAACTGCCAAGAGTTTGCCTTTTAGCCCTTTGGAGAACGACTTTTTCAACATACGCCAGAACATGGTGTCACCTCTATTCTTGAAAAACTTTTTCTTTTTGGAGCAAATCCGCTGTTTTTATGAGAATACTACCGTTTTCCACCTTGTTGGGGAAAGGAATAGGATTACAGCCCCCGGGGAAGCCAATGGTAATCTTATTGATGATTACATCACAATTTAGGCATACCACATCATCGCCTCGTTCGTAATATCCCACCACTCCGCAGATATCGCAGGCATCCAACCCTATGCCAAACAACCCGTTTCCTTTGCCAACAACGATAAAGCGCATCGTTACATTATTCGGTGTAACAAAGGTAAAGCGGTGCAGCTTGTTATCATTTACCTGAGTCACCGGAATTGTTATTACCCCGTTTTTCGCCTGCACAGGGACTGGAGGGGAAAGCTTAACTTTTTTATTAGAGTAAACGTGCCCCACCCCTAAGAGTGCCCCCGTAGTTAAAATAAGCACTCCGGTAACTGCCAGCCAACGAAGCTGGTTACGGTATTCCGCCAGGAACTTCCGCCTTAGAGCAGGGTTTTCATACTCCTGCTGAACAGGTTTCTTGCTACCAAGCCTAGCCAGTATCACCTGCACTGCAACCAGTAACACCAGAGCATAGAAAAAGAGCGGGTAGTAGGTGTTAATCGCCGGGGCTATCACAGAAACTAACACCGGAGTTACCGGTATATATCCCAAGGTCATCCCCAATTGTAACAAACTGATTAGATGACGAGCCAAGATAATCGTTACCAGAGTTGTCCCAGTGATGATCACAAGTTGCTTGTTCATTTTCCGAGTTGACTTAAGATAGGTCCAGCCGAACAGGGCTGCTAGGAGAATTACAAACAGTGCCCCGATGACTTTCAAAATTAATTCCGTATTGATAAAACTGCGAGCCTGCACGAAAATTTTCATAGGAAAGCCCACCAACTCTATGCCCTCAACCGTAACCAGCAGGACTGTTGTTAGCAAAACCAGAGGGCCCACCGCAAACCGGGCAGGCTTAGACTTTGCAGCAAAGCGACCTGTTAAGATTAACAAGGCTAGAACTGGGAATATACTGCTTAACCAGGCAAACTCAAACAGCTCTCGATTTCCAAAAAAGTCGACTCCATACACAAGGACAGTGGCAAAAACCAAGGCTAGGCCGGTGCCGGTCCATACATAGTTAACTTTGCTCTTCATGTCAGGTAGTGTTAGGTAAAGGTAAAGCAAGAGCGTAACAACCAACAATCCCGCCTCAAAACTACTCTTTAAGGTATAGTCCAAAATCCCTAGCAAATTTTCTCACCCCTAGCCAAATAAAATTAATTAAAAGAGCCCGGTCAAAAAACCGACCGGGCAATGCCTAATTACCACTTACGGGGCACGAAGGAGAAATCCCAAGCTACCTCGATGGGCTTAGTCCAGAATTTACCTGGAACTCCGGTAGCTTTATCGGTATGAATTAAGAAATCCTGTTTTTCCGGGGACTCGATTATAAACTTTACGGTATAGTTACCTGCTCCCAACATCTTCACGTTGGCGCCATAGTGGGAGCCATCTGAGGCATTCATAGGCATAAAGCTGCCGGACTGTTCTTTGCCGGTATCCTTATTTTTCAATTGGTATTTTACAGTTAGGTTAGGTACGAACTCCCCATCTCCAAAGCCCAAGGGGTTGTTCTTTATGGCTGAGATATCCGCTTCCAGGTGAATATCGGACTCGGTAGGTTTAAGGCCTGCTTTTTGTACAGGTTCCATTTCCACAGGCTGTAGATATACCGCACCTATGCTCATACCCTCCACTTCTTGCGCATCTCCAATCGGGTATTCCCGGAAGGAAGCATCGCTGGCTTTGGCCTCCTCCTGCTTTTGGGTTGAGTCAGTTTGAGCAGTCTTCTGTTCAGAGGTGCCAGCGGTTTTATTTCCTGCTCCGCAACCTACTAG
This sequence comes from Desulfosporosinus sp. I2, assembly GCF_000960765.1. Taxonomy (GTDB): domain Bacteria; phylum Bacillota; class Desulfitobacteriia; order Desulfitobacteriales; family Desulfitobacteriaceae; genus Desulfosporosinus. Next base: position 3,104 of record NZ_JYNH01000127.1, read on the forward strand.
GGTTAAAACTCCTACAAGTAGAATGGCTACAAGGCTAATGTGTTTATATTTTTTCATCGGTTTTTCCTCCAATTTCAATTCTAAATGATCTTCATATTCATTTGTTTATGGTCGATGATTGTTATATCTCTCTTTCATTTCCTCAAATTGTAATGATATCCTTTCTCATTTCTAGTTAAGCAGTACTTTTCTCCGTTTGGCTTGATATACAAATCCGACGACAGCAATGACCAAAAGTAGCATTTGCGGGGCCAAGGTTTCCCAGGTGGGGTATATCCCCAGCCAAGCTACAGTGGGAATGTTTACACTGGTGGAGCTTATTACTCCGGCAGTCTGCAGTTCACCTACTCCCTGACCAGCGAACACAAAGGCCAGGTAGTATAGTAGAAAGCTTGTGCCAAGGAAAAAGGGTTTCATGGGAAGCTTAACACTACCGTAACGAATGATCGCAAATATCAAAACCAAGGCCAGTATACCTACCCCAAAACCGGCCAAAACCATACTCAAGTCTGTAGTTCCACTCATCATGGCTTGGTAAAATAACACGGTTTCCGCTCCCTCCCGGTATACCGCCAGGAAGGCTGCGCTCCATAGGGCAAACGTGCTGCCCTTATTCAGGGAACCCTGTACCTTGCCATTTATGTAGTTCTGCCAGCGTTGGGCTTCTGACTTACTTACCAACCAGTAGCTGACTGAAAACAGCACCACCACTGCCAGCAGCATGGTAGCACCCTCCAACACTTCCCGGCTGGCCCCACTGATACTAAAAACCTTGGTCAGAACCCATGCGGTTAGCAAGCTTGCCACTAGCGCAGCAGCCGTACTCTGGTAAATTACCTTGACCTTTTCTTTGTATCCGGATTTAACCAAGTAGGCAATGATTGCCCCGATGACGAGGATCGCTTCAAACCCTTCCCTGACGATAATTAAGAAGGAAGCTAAAAACGCCCCGAATCCGGTGGAACTCTCGCTCAGATCCCCGTCAAGGGTTTTTGCGTCAGCCTGCAACCCGCTAACCAACTGTTCAATCTGCTGCTTGATTTGCGAGGCAGGCACTCCTTTGACCATGTCCTTTTTTAGCTGTTTGAAAGCCGACTCCACTTCTGCATTGCGTTTGGCGGAAATATTCAGCCGGACTGCCTTCTCCATTTGACCGCTTTCATAGGGTCCGAAGTAAGCCTCATCCACTAGGTTTTTCGCCCCGGCCACGTCACTCTGTTTATAAGTGGTATAAGCATCCTGCAGGTGTTTATCGATTTCCTCGACCACACCGCTAAAGGACTGACCTGCTGCCATAGCCGCAGGCGCTAAACCCAAGATAAGTAACAAACCTAACAACACTACGGCTAACTTTTTTCTCAAATGTTAATCTCCTCCTCCAGATTTGATATTGATATTCATTATCAATTGAGTTAATATTACCGAACTTATGTCACAGAAATGTCACAGGTTTTTAACATTTTTGTGACATAAACTCTAACAAAAAAAGAGCATCCTTTTACAGATACTCTGACAAAACTAATATACTCTTACATGCCGTTATTAAAGTGGTTCATCGCTCCAACAAAATCGATTACAAGAATCTCAATGAGTCTTTGCTCTGTCATTCCCGCTTTTCGCAACTGTTTCGCGTACAGTCAATGATTAACTTTAGGGGATTTTTTATAAACGAACTTTTAAAAAACAGCCGACTATGAGTACTAAAACTCTCGGTCGGCTGTGCTCCTGGTTCACTTTTCTCCTAACACCATTTCTAACTGTTTTAGCTGGGCCTGAATAGTTCTTTGTCTAAAATCCAGGTAAATGACGTAGCCAAATAGTAATACCCATATAACATTATATCCCCAAAACAAATAATCCATTGGAAACCTCCTTAATAGGCTTTTAGAGCTTCACTTTTAAGATTTTGAATTTTGCGTTCCACTTGCTCAATCTTCATGCTTTTTAATAGTAGTACGAAATAAAGTAAAGTAAACGTTAACAAACATACCATTAAGGTAATAAGCATTGAGGGTGGCAGGCCAATGTTATCGGCTTCGAAAACCACCGGATGAATGGTTCGCCACCACCGGGCCGCCATGAACACGATCGGCACGTCTATAAATCCAATAATCCCAAAGACAGCAGCCAGCCTATAATTTTTTTCATTTCCTTTTGCCGAATTACGGATAATTAAATAAGCTAGGTAAATAAACCATAATATCAACGTGGTAGTCAACCTAGGGTCCCATGTCCACCACGTACCCCAAGCAGCCCTTCCCCAGATTGGACCCGTAATCAACACGATTGCAGTAAAAACGACCCCTACCTGGGCTGAGCTTCCGGCAATAATATCATACACTTCTGCTTTTGTTTTCAAATACATAATGCTTGCTACAAAAACTACAAAAAACGCTAAAAAAGCTACCCATGCTGACGGAACATGAAAGTAAAAAATCTTCTGGACAGGCCCCATTTGCCTCTCTATTGGGACCCATTCAAACACTAAATACAATGCAGTTAACATGGAAACAAAGGTCGAACCAAAAAGGATCTTTTTTAGCAATGGTATTAATTTCATTAATCCACCTCCATAAGGTAATCAAACAGCAATAACGGCATCACTAGAAAAATTAGATCATAAACCAGGATTAGTTTGATCCATGGAAGATATTGATCAAGGCTTAATCCAGTAAAAACTGCTGAAGTTGCTTCGATCGCAGCCAATAACACTGGCATTAGTAACGGGAATAAGATAACGGGCAGCAACGCTTCATTTGCTCTGAGATTACTGGTTAAGGCTGCTAGAAAAGTGCCAACTAGAATAAAGCCAACCGAACCGATCAACATTATAATAATCAATATCCCTAGTGATCCCTTTAGATTAAGATCATAAAAGATGAAGTACAAGGGAAAGGTTATTATCTCCACAAAGAGAAGCTGCACCAGGTTGCTTGCAGCTTTTCCGAGATATATCTGGTAAGGCGCTATGGGAGTTGACAAGATGCCTATTAAACAGTCATTAAATCGTTCCCTTGCATAGGTACGGTTGAGACCCAGAATTCCGGAAAAGATAAGACTCATCCAAATAAGTCCGGGCAAAATTTCCTCGACAGTCCGTCTCGACGGTTCGAAAGCCATGCTAAATAGGACTAAAATAAGCACCGAAAAGGTAACCATGGTTACTACAGATTCCTTTGCTCGAAACTCGCTGACCAAATCCTTTTTGAAAATGGTTGTGATTAAAGCCAGCTCTCTACCCATTTAACAGGCCACCTTTTCATGGTAAATTCTTTTTAGATCTTCAGATAGAAGATTCTCCGTGGGAAAATCAGCAGCAATCTGGCCTTTATTGAGAATTAATATTCGATCGACATCGTTCATACCATCTTCGAAACTATGAGTAACCATGAGTATCGTTTTGTGATTGGACTTTAAGTCTCTTAATACACCTTGAAGTAAACTAATACCGTGCTGGTCCAATCCTGTAAAAGGTTCATCCAGCAATATTACCTCAGGATTATGAATTAACGCCCTTGCTATGGAAAGTCGCTGAAGCATGCCTCGCGAAAAGGTATAGACCTGCTCATTCAAGGCCAATAAGAGACCTACCTTTTTAATAACTGCAATTATCTGCGCTTCTAAATTATCCATACCATACAAACGTCCGAAAAACTGAAGATTTTCATAAGCTGTAAGCTCTGGATACAAGAAAGAGCTATGTGAAATAATACCAATTTTACGTTTTAATTCACCGGGAGTATTAATTAATGATTGATCCCCGATTATTACTTGTCCTGAATCCGGCTTGGAAATCAAGGCCAGGATTTTAAGAAGGGTCGATTTGCCTGCTCCATTCGGTCCTAAAACTGCTACGAACTCTCCCATAGGAATCCTTACAGAAATGTCCCTGAGTACATTTTTACTACCATAGGTTTTAGATATATTAATCCCTTCGATCAATGGTTCATCCCCTCTCTTCTTCCATTTTCTTAAGAAGAGACTTGTAACTAATTAATGTCTCAGTATATTTTTCCTGATTAATCTTCCCTTGTGAAAATTGTTCTTCAAGTTGACGAATTTTGTTTAAGATTATTTGCTTTTTGATCCCTTCATTCGCCACATCAACGTTCGCTTCATTTTCTTTACCCTTGGGTCGGTTTTTACGGACTCTATATAGGAAGGTGCCTGGAATAATTAAGAGCATTAAGCCAATAAAAGCTACCAAGACGTGAGGATCAAGACCCTTTAACGTGCTTTTATTCCACTTTGCTATATGACTCGGCGTATGAAACACTACTTTATCCTGGTATCCCGAGGTTAGGCTGGGGGTTGCCTGAACCCCCAAAGCAGGAAGAAGGGAGAAAACAATAAGTCCCCCTAAAACCAGAAGCATTTTAACCTTTTTCATCGGCATCTGATTCCTTAAAACATTTTAAGTCAGCTTCGATTTCTTCTTCTAATTTTCTTACCAGATCCGTTTCGTTTACCCCAGAAACTTTGTCATTCTCTTTGAGTAGCTGTACAGCTTTTTCTTTATATAAAGCTTTCAATTCCTGATAATCATCGACAGATAACTTATTCATATTAAAGTCGAATTCAATTTCCCCGATGGATGACATGACAATTTCTTTTTGCTGTTCATATGCTAGGGGTTTATTTTTTGCTGTCTTAACCTTATAGTTTGGGATATCCTTCTGAATTAAAGGGTATCCGACAATTACGATAGCGCCTGCAAGCATTGCTAACCCAATAACCGCTTCCAATCTGACCCCTCCTTTATAGATACTTCTTAAATTCTTCTTCTACTCTGGCATTATAATAATCATCCAGAACCCCCGATTTAGTTTTTAGACGACCTTTTTTTGCACTTGGAACTTTAACCCATCTGCCAAGTGCTAGATATATTAAGGCTCCCCCCATTACAATACCCAGGAACGGTATAATCCAAGCCATCAGATTAAAACCTTTTTTGGGAGGGTTGGTTAAAATTTTCTCTCCATACTGATCTACATACGTTTTAATAATTTGTTCCTTTGTCTGCCCAGATGCAAGTTTTTGGCGTATTTCTTCTTTTATTTGCTGGGCAGTAGAATCTTGACAAGCTGCTACAGACATAGCTTCGGCAAAACAAGCTGGGCAAATTAAGCTGTTTTCAATATCGCTTTGAGTACTTGCCAAAGCCGGAGAAATGTTAAGAAGTAGAAGGCTCACCAGGACTAAACCGGTTAGGCTTATCTTTCTAACTAACCCTCTTGCCATAGGACACCTCTCCTCTCCCAATATATCGGCTTCCAACTCCACTACCCTTTCCGGGCCATAGGGCAAACATAACTCCTACGACAATCACCCATCCCCCAGTCCACAGCCATTTTATCTGGGGGTTAATATGGATTTTGAAAATTGCTGATCCGTTCTCCTCCCATCCTGTTAAGAGAACGTACAAGTCTTCTTTGAACGTTGAGATAATTGCAGGTTCCGTCATGGGTTGTTCTGATTTTGAGTAAAAAACCTTCTCCACTTGTAAATTCCCCATATCGTTATTATTGTTGATCACACTCAAATCTGCGTAAACAACCTCCATATTATCCCTTGTAGTTTGCTGGAGTCCCTTAAACGAGATAGTATAGCCTCCAACGACAGCAGTTTCTCCTGGCTTGAACGTTTTGATAGCTTCACTGTTAAATACATTTGAGCCTGTGATCCCAATAATCATCATCACAATTCCCATATGAATTAGATAACCACCATAGCGCCGTCTGTTTTTACTTAAAAGCCTAATCAAAGATACTAAGAGGTTCTCTCCAGTAAGTTTTTTCCTTACCCGGACTCCTTTTAGAATATCCTGGAGTGTGGAAGAAATCACAAAAACGCAGATAGTGTAGGCAATTAAAGCATACGGCTTGGTAATTCCGCCTATAAAAACAATCACTAACAGACCTATTATCGCAATAATCCATGGCCACATGAAATTTTTAGCTATATTTTCAAAATTGGCCTTCCGCCAAGCAATCAAAGGGCAAATTCCCATGAGCAAGGTAAATGCTAACCCTATGGGAGCATTGACCTGATTAAAGTAGGGGATTCCCACGGCGATTTTTTTGCCCACAACCGCTTCTGAAACAATGGGGAAAACAGTCCCCCAAAAGATACTAAAGGCTGAGCCCACGAGGAGTAAATTATTTAACAAAAAGCTGCTTTCCTTAGAAATATAGGATTCAAACTGATTTCCTTGTCGTAGCATGTTAATTCTATCAGCTACCAGATATAAGGCCGCTAAAATTATCAGAGAAGTAAATATCAGGAAGTAAGCTCCTAAGCTTGAACTACCAAAGGCATGAACTGAAGCGACAACTCCACTTCGTACTAAGAACGTTCCAAAGAGTGTTAAGCCGAAGGTAACGATAATTAGGACCATATTCCATATCCTGAGCATGTTTTTACGTTCTTGGACCATGACCGAATGAAGGAAAGCAGAAGCGGTGAGCCAAGGCATTAACGAAGCATTTTCTACGGGGTCCCAAGCCCAGTAACCACCCCAGCCCAATTCTACATAAGCCCACTGGGCTCCAAATAAATTACCAAGTGTTAGAAATAACCAAGAAATGAGTGTCCATTTTCTTGTCAACTTAATCCATTGGTCACCTGGATTTTTCATAATCAGGGCTGCCATAGCGAACGAAAACGGGACTGTGAAACCGACATAACCGAGATATAATGTAACTGGATGAATCACCATCCCCGGGTTCTGAAGCATAGGGTTCATACCCATTCCATCAAGTGGCACGTTTGACAACTGTATAAAAGGCTGAGAAACAAAATTTATCATAAACAAGAAGAAGACACTGACCACCATCATGATAGGGCTGGCGTAGGGGATAAACTCTTTATTTTCTTTCGAAGCAGTTACAACGGCTGCTAATAAAACAAGTATCCAAGCCCAAAATAATAGTGAACCAGCATTTCCTGCCCACAGAGCTGATAATTTATAAATAATAGGCAGGTCCTGACTGGTATATTGAGTTACATATTCAATGGAAAAATCGCCAGCTATCAAAGCATAGAGCATAGCAACTACACTAATCGTCGTAAAAAGTGCCGTTCCATATACTGCATTTTTAGCACTTAGGAGGTATTTCAGTCCTTTATTACTATTAAACAAGTAGAAAGCAACTAGAGAATATAGACTTAACCCTAAGGCAATTAACAATCCTATTGTACCTATACTAGACACACTTTTATCCTCCCGTTTCTTTATTTTTGTTCTTCATATTTTGAAGGACATTTGGTCATAACTTTGTCTGCCAATAAAACTTGTTCAACCGTGTATTTTCCATCCACAATGACATCAATTCCATCATTAAAATTATCCGGCTTAACTCCTTTATATAAAACAGGCATAATTTTGCTTTGATCTTCCGAAATCATTTCAAACTTCAGTTCTGTCTTTGAGGGGTCCCATTTAACACTTTGGCCTACCAATTTACCACTTACTTTAAGGTTTTGTTTACCAAGTTTCCCTTTATCTGCGCTAGCCGTCACTTCATTAATGGTCATATAATACGTCTTGGAATTATTAAAACCACTGACCATTAGGTAGCCAAAAGCGCCTAGCATAATCGATATGACTAAGATGAACTTTAACTTTTTGTTCATTAACTTCTCCTCCTAATGATCTTCCTCTTCGTTCAGTTCAGCTAATAATTGGTAATAGGTTTCCTCGCTAATCCTGCAACTTATCAAGGCATCTCTTAATTTCTTTTTGTCCGCCTGAAGTTTGCTATTACCTTTGCTTTGTTGTTGTGTGCTCAAATTCCGTTTTTTGGGTTTCTCCTTAGGATTTATCATCCCTTCATCTTCATCTTCAAACTCTTCACCGTCTTGATTGCTAGAAATAGGCTTACTATTCATCGCTTTATAGATGATAAGCCCTAAAACTGCAACAAAAGCGGCTAAGAACAACAATACTATAGCAGCACTAGTCCTATTACTCTGTTGTGGTTGTCCAGTCGTCTGTTCGCCTTGTCCTTGCTGCTGGCTCGGGGGGGCAACCGAGGGGTTAGGATCTGACTTAGTGTAACCAACCTTAACTTGGACATTATCTCCCGGTTTAAGGTTCTTTAATTCTTTCTTGTAAATGCTAAAGCCATCGTTACCAGGTTGTGCTTGTCCAAAATCAGGGGTAACAACCATGTTCGAGGCTTTTTTAGGCTGGTATACGATAACTTCGGCCTGGGCGATAGGATATTCAGGAATATATTCATAAACGAACGTTTTATCAGGATTGCCTTGCAAATTGTTGTAATAATACTCTATTTGAACGGGCTTTGTTTCACCAGGCTGTAATGGGGTAGGAAACTTCCAGACAATTTGATCGTTTTTTTCGCCATGTTTCACCGTGGGTTCGACATGATTATCTCCTTTACTCTGATCAACAACTGTATATTTTTTTGCGCCCTTAGGAAGATTCCAGACAAATTCACCTGAATAAGGTTGGTCTGAATTATTTTTAAAGTGAACTGAATAAATTAATAAAATATCTGGAGTATCATACTCTGGCATGACATTAATATCCTCTCTAACAATTTCAAGTTTAGCCGTTTCAGCAAAAGCGGTTTTTGTACCTATTACTAAGCTTAGAAAGATCATAAGTGCAAAAAACCATTTTTTTGCTTTGTATTGCCACATAGTTCATACCTCCAAGATTTTAAAATCCACTCAATAAACTTACCTTACTCATGTGTCAGAAGCATGTCAGACGTTTGTCAAAAATAAAACATTTCAAAAAGAAGGCTATGTTTCAATGTTAAAAATTGATATATTTTTATAGATATGTGATTTAGTACATATTTGCATTTTAGGCGAAATTGAATTATTTACATTAGGCTTATAGACAAAGGAGTTGACGACGATGTATCTTTATGCTGGCAATGACCATATTGCTGCAGTTACAGATAAAATTGATGCAGATATTCATAACCATCTAATGCTTCAAATATCTATTTCCTTTCACAATGAGTTTAATATATCTGTTGCTGAAAAGCAGTTTACATGCAAGGGCATCATTATAAGTTCAAATACAAATCACGCCTTTTATAGTAATCAAGATGCACAAATTTTCTTTTTAATTGATAACACCTCTGTCATAGAGGAACAACTGAACCAGAAATATTTAAGGGGTCAGTTGTACTATGTTTTTGATGATGAGTCGATAAACTTAATCCGGTGCTTACTGCTGCAGTATTATCCTATACTTGATAAAGAGAATTACCTTAAGTTTTATACACAACTGCTTCAAATATTGCAGATAAGCACAGACGTCAACACCGCTATGGACGAGAGAATTACAAGCCTACTTACTCAAATTACAACCTGTACCAATCCGGAGCACAACTTTGAAGTAATGGCAAAAAGCGTATTCTTATCTCAAAGCCGATTATCCCATTTATTTAAAAAGGAAACAGGTATGCGTTTAAGCTCGTACATAGTGTTACATAAATTACAAAAATCGATGTTCTACATATTTTCTGGCAAAAGCATAACCGAGGCCGCAAACATGGCAGGCTTTGACAGTTCATCACACTTTGCGGCGGTATGTAAAAAGACCTTGGGGATGTCTGCAAGAGAATTGAGCGAAGATAGCGTTTTTTTGAAAGTAACCACATACTAAAAGACTTATAATCTAATAAAAGGAGGCGTTAGTATTAAAAATTATTTAAAGGAAACGCATTTATTAGATTATAATCATCCAAAGATACAACAGCTTATTGCAGAGCGAAAATGGGCTGAAAAAGACGAGTTTGAAATAATTAAACAAATTTATAACTATGTGAAGAACGAAATTGTTTTTGGCTACAACTCAAAGGACGAATTTAAGGCATCTGAAATTTTAGCGCAGGGCTATGGTCAATGCAACACCAAGTCTACCTTACTGATGACCTTACTTAGGGGCGTTGGCATACCAACAAGGATACATGGTTTTTTGATTGATAAAACCATGCAAAAGGGTGCACTGGTGGGCTTAACCTACCTGATAGCCCCTGCAAAAGTAAGCCACACATGGGTAGAGGTATACTATAACGGCAACTGGATAGCACTTGAGGGTGTTATTCCTGATGAGAGCTATTACAATGCGGTTAAAGATAAACTTCAAAAGCGTGATGGCGGATACTACGGTTACGCTATTGCCGTAAAAGACATCCGTGCGGATAACTTTTGCTTTGTAGGTAAAGATACCTACAGCCAAAGCCTTGCAATTACCGATGACGTTGGCATTTTTGATTCGCCAGAGCTTTTTTTCGAAAAATACAACAATACTCCCTCACCTTTAAAAAATTTTTTGTTTGGGAAAATATTATCCAAAAGGCTGAACAAACGGTTGCAGAAAATTCGAAATAGAAAAAATGAACTATAACTACACCATTTTGTAAATGAAACAGTAGTCCCAACACACCAATTCTCAGAATTTTAGCAGAAGAAC
>NZ_JYNH01000128.1 GCF_000960765.1 Desulfosporosinus sp. I2
TCGACCAGACTGTTCCGTCTGATGCAAGAAAGTAAGAGGAATTATTCCCTGCCGCGACGGAAGTTATCGTTTTATTGCTCAGTCCCTGCACCTGAACTGGGGTGTACCTGGTTATTATGGTGCCGTCACCCAGTTGACCGTCGGTGTTTAAGCCCCAGGACCATACTGTGCCATCACTCTTCAGTGCAATGGTATGACCCGCACCACCTGCGATACTTGGATAAGGATTTGTTGTGGCATAAACAGGATTACCTGGATTAGCTAACAATGGTATTACGGGTAATAATATAGCAATTAATACTGATATAAACTTCCTAATAAGATTCTTGATTTTACCCAACACAAATTACCTCCTTCTCATAACAAACGACTCATATTTTATATTTGATTAGTTTCTAAAATTTTTCACTAACTGATTAATTTACCTGCTTATTTCCATCTTTCCGCAATGTTCAATCCATTTGTCTGTATCAACAAACATTACCCAGGTCATTCTATGGGTGTTTGTACCTCCACAAATTTTGTGCATTTTAGTTTTTAATCATGAAAAACAGGAAAACAGTTATCATAAGATATATTTAAATATGGCACTTAAGAATTACAATAATATTCTTCATATTCTGTGTGAGTTAGCCTTATTTCCTTTCAACAATTTGCAAGATCCTCTCTAAAACTATCTTTTTGTTATAATTCTAAGTAAAAATCTTTTTTCCTTTAAGATTAATCCAAAATATTCCAACATTGTTCGGCAATTTTTTTAAAATAATGATATAAATGATGCGTTTCTGACACATTCTTTTAATATTCTTCAATTAATGTAATAACCAATTTTTAATTTACTAAAAAAACCGGATATTATTTAGCGACTATAATCTAAAATGTAGCTAATATGTAAAACGTATATCCTTGCAACTTTTCACAAAAATGAAAATAGTATTGTTAAATACGTTCAGTAAACTCACAATGCACCTCAGGTTGAGGTGATATATAACTTCGGCGGATGAAATGAGCTGATTGACTCTTGCTATGACCCATACCCTATTTGTCGGACACAGGTGAGTTAGGGTAAAATAAACCTGTGGGGAGGCAAAAATCATATCAAACAAGGGGAAACGTTATGACCAAGAATTCAAGGCAGACATAGTTCGGCTGGTGCGTCAAGAAAAGCGCTCAGTAGCCAGTATGGTGACTGATTTTTGGAATTAGTCACCATACCGTTCGGAAATGGAGCGGAGAAAGCAAGAAACATGAGAATTCGGACAAAGTACTTATTGCTCAGCTGCAAACAGAGATTAAGGCCAAGGACAAGAAGCTTACAGAACATGAGGTTACAATAGATATCTTAAAAAAAACCACGGCCATCTTAGCGAAAGACAACCGGAAGTAATGTTCCAGATGATAAAGGAATATTGGCCCATACTTTTGTTTCTCTTCTCGACCTCCTTGCTTGTGTGAATTTGTCTTACTATGCTAAACGGGATACCTTTCTAAGGCATCCCGTTTAGCAATTGGTCTTATTCTGAGTAATGTCTAAGGCGTCCTTCGCCGCATTCTCTGGTTTGCACTACTGAAAATAAAACCTTCTTGAATGAGTGCCCTTAGCCTCATCCACTGAAGGAGGCCTGTATAATCTGTTTCCAGATTCTTCTTTCTCTCCTTGTAAGATTATCCACAACCTAAGCTTTCTTCTTTAAGGAGGTTTTCTCCGATTACCCATACTTCATCAGTACCACTCCTTGTAGAATACTCTTTGGAGAAAGACAAAGTACCCTTTAAGGGTGATATGGCAGTATGCCCTTTTAAAATCTCGTTAGAAAATAAGGTTTCTGCTCCGGCTGCAGCTAGGAGATTGGTATAGGTTAGAGAGTTTAAATATCCTCCAGAAAGGCTGTAAGAGGATTGGGCATACTTCCCCCTTGAAGTTTGGGCTTCGATGATGCCCTTTTGACGGAGCTGAGATAAGGCTTCTTTTAGACTTCTGTAGGCTACACCTAGACGTTTTGACCAGGCTTTTTGAGTTTCAATAACAGTTTTATGTTGCCGGAGATCGTCAATGATATCATCTTTGACTTCTTGAATATGGTCCCTTCTCCGATCGCGGGGCTTGGCCCATTTGTACCAGCCTTTTATCTGTGCAGATAGGCCCGTTATGGATGATAGGACACGGGGGGAGGCATGGTGGCGGCCGGTAATGACAGAACGATAGATTTTCTCAATCTCAGCCGTGGGTAGGGGTTCTTTGAGGCCTTTATTCCAAGCATGAAGCTTGGTGTGAATTTCCAGAGTAGGGATTCCTGCGTCCCACAGGCACAGACCAAGACCATAGGCCCAGCGGTTTCTTTCACCTTTTTCAGCGGCCGGCTCTTGAATTCGTTTCCCAGCAGGAGTGACTAGCAAAGTGCCGATATAGACAATCTTATGCTTCTTTTCCTTGGATGCTTTAATCGGTCGGCGAGCTTCATACCACTCAGAGAGTTCTTCCCAGGTAGTTCTGCTGTAGTTGTCCGTGTAAACGATATTGGACATGGTTGGACGGCGTACCCATCGTTCTACACCGACAGCGCTGGGGTCAGCTTCTAGGGCTTCTACCATGGCTTCATGGATCTTTGAGACTTTGGCCAGCAGGATATCATGGCGGATTCTAAGGGGTTCAGATAAGATATTCCAGGCTTGATAGTGGCCAGGGGTGGCGGTGGCAATAATCAGCTCCGGCGTGGGAAGACCGGCAACGTGATAGAGATCAAGGATATCCTCCGTTGTAGTGCCTGGGGGGGTATCGAAATCGCAGACAATAGCCAGGACGTGTCTTACATAGCGACGTTGGCGGCGACGGGCAAAGAAAGTGGATGCAGTGATATAGGTGTAATCTTTGGATTCGAGATCGGGTAACGTCCATAGTAAACGGTGATCAGATTTTATATTGGAGCCGAAAACCAGACCGTGATCTTTCTTTAGGAGATTGAGTTTATATGGGCTGGTTTCGGGCAGTACATGAGCATAAACTTCAGATAGCATTGAACCAACCTTTCAAATCAAAATCCCGAGCAAGAAAGCTCGGGATTTTGGCAATCATTTTAGGTTTTTTAGTTGCGGCATGATATAATTAAGCTACGAGTTTAAATATTTAAAGTTTTGTTCCCGGTCTTGTGCCGGGAATCTTTCTTTTTATTGGGTATTAAAAAGGAATGATTAAGATACTCTTTTTGATTTCTTCCAGTGGTGCTTGATGATCCATTGCTACATACTTGATGTGAATGAAGCTACTTTTTCAGATTGAATTCTCCGGAAAGTTTTTTAATAGGTAGGGTTTCATCTTAGATGAAGTTAAATAGACCAAGATTCAAATTACTCGTTAGGCAAAGTAACATCATAATCAACTCCTTGCAGGGTGAAATCGGGGTGAATTACTATGGGCATGGGTTCTCGTTTATCCTGAATAAGCAGAATGACGGCGACAACTAGGATAAAAGTATAGATAAATAATTCAATGATTGTTTTGCGTCCCTTCAATAGAGTTTCCCTCCTCTTCGCTTCCTTTTGGGGTGTATAGGTAAGGTAGCGGGTCCGTGTGGCTCCAAGACAATCTGGAGGTTCTAATTTCAAAATGGAGATGGTGGCCAGTGCTGGTACCCGGATTGGGGTCAAGCTCCGGATCTCCTCCTTCTAGGCCGATGATGTCACCAGTGAAGATCTCTTGATCGGGAAGGGCGAAGATTTTGGATAGATGGGCATAAAAAGAGTAGAAGGTTTCATCCGGGTAATCGTGTTTGATCAAGATGTAATTTCCGTAATTATTGTCGATTCCTACTTTGACAACTTGACCATTGGCAATACTCTTGATTTCGCTATGCCATTCCGGAGCAATATCAATACCAGTATGGAAGCTTAATTTACCTGTTACAGGATGGATTCGTTGACCGTAGGGTGAGGTGATTACACCTACTGCTGGCATAGGATATTTTCCGTTTAGGATAACGGCTCCCGTTTGGAGACGGACTTTATCGCCATGCTCCGCACGGAAGGCTTGGAGGGCTGCCATTTCGTTTGGGTTCGTGAAAAAGCCCGCTATGAAAGATAGCGGGCTTGCAAGGATATAGGCGAAGATCATGAGGATTAGAAGAACTAGGGCGATAGGTATTGAAAAGAGAATTAAAAGGTTTCTTCTTCCATCTTCGTCGGTGGTCAAGGTTGCTAGGTGAATAAGGACTTTGCTAGTTACGGGATCTGCCATGCGCTCTCACCACACTATCTACCTCCAGCTTTACCCATGTATTCAAACTTATAGTCGGGTATTTCAAAGTTAGCTCTCAGGCGTTTTGATCCAACCATAAGAAGAGCTTGGCCACGTTGTTTGCTGGCCAACAGCTCTTCCTCTGCATCTGTTAGGTTGTAGAGTTCTTTGGTTTCCTTTAAGTTGCTTCCATCGGTACCCATGAGAATTTTGAAGCAGGCCATTTCGAGTAAAGGTTGTCCATACATCTTAATTTTCGGATCAAGAAAATCTACTACGCTGTGAGATATAACTCCAAGGGCTCCCTCATATTTCCGAACACCTTTTGCAATATTTCTCAGAAACATAAGACTTTCTGGAATATTGGGATCAATCATATAATAAGCTTCGTCGCAGATAAGCAGGACTCTCTCCGTTGGATCTTTAACAATTTCATCCCATGCCCATTGCAATAGATTAAAATATTGAGCAGACTTAACACTGTTTGAAGTGGTTTGTAAATTCTTAGTATCTAGACAGACACATTGGGAATCTGTTTGGATCGATGTGTGCCCATTCCATATAAAGCTATCCGAACCTACGGCAATATCCCTGAGCAATAGGGTTAAATCATCGTATTCTTTCTGATAAGGATTATCTCGCTCCTTAGCTTTTTCATTAATTTGACGGTGAAGATCCGCCATTATCGGAAAGTCGGTATTTTTAAGCATTTTGATTTCTGTTTCCCAAAAAATATTGAACTTGTTATAAAGCTCAATAATTTCAGTTTTTAAAATTGCTTTTTGTCTATCCGTTAAGGATGGAATATAGTGACCAAAAAAGATTTCTAAACTCTTAATATAAAGAGCCATATCTCCCATGCAATAACCATCATCCCCATAGAGCTTATCATCTTCACTATTATCATCTTTGGCCGCCGTTCTTATTTGTAGAGGATTTACTTTCCCATTTGATCCTCCTCCAGCATTAATCCAATCGCCATTCAAGTGCATCGTAAATTCTCTATACTCACGATGTGGATCAATAAAGATAAGCTTGGTACCTCTCATATACTCAGCTAAGGCAATATGTTTAATATTAGTAGACTTACCTACTCCGATTGTTCCTGTAATAACAAAATTTGAGTTTGTCCGGTCCCCTCCCCTGATCCACGGGTCTAGAATAATCAAACCTCCGGCAGAGTCTTTGGCGAAGTAATATCCTTTCCCGTCGTTATAACCTGAAGAAGCGAATGGAAAACCACCAATAAAGCTCGATAAAGGGACTGGGCGTTGCGTAATTTTCTCAACTTTTTCATCAGTACCGTAAAAGGGGGAGAGCATTTTAAAGCCCTCCTTTTGTAGGTTGGCCAGTACTCGGGCTTTACATTTTAGGCCGACTATCGTGCTCTCCACTTTTCTACATACCTTCGTGAAAGCCTGTTCATTGCCCGCAAGGGGCATGACTACAACACTCATCATCCCTACCAATTCCCCATCCTGGTCTATCTGTTCAAGGATCTTTTCTGCGTTATCAGCTGTCCGTACCGCTCTTTGGCGAGTCAAGGGATCCTTCGTTGTTTCTGCTGTTCCTCTATTGAGACGAATTGTAGAAGATAGAGTATCAATAAACGTTCCGGCGTCAGTTGGAGTGAATGTGATGGAAGCTATGGTACTTGGTATGTTGGTAATTTTAGATAACCACCCATAATCCGGGTCTTGATGATATTTTATTATGCCATAGGCCTTGCCTTTGTTTTCGCCAATTGTAAGCGTGTTACGGGTAAAGTTTAGTCCTATTGGGGCAATTACATTTAGTAACGCATTATTCACGGGGACGGCTTCTGTTCGTTTAGCCATTTGGATCCTCCTTTCAGCACGTATGAAACGGCAAGATAGACCTTTTCTTGCCGTTTCATGATGATTAATTTTAATGGGTAAGTATCGGAAAAGATGGACTAATATCCATATCTTCTAAATGGACGTAAGCCGGATTGTTAACAAGGTTACATAAGCGAGTAATATCTTTCTCTTTAATGATTTCGCATGGCACTTTTGAGCTTTCGAAGGCCGCTTTGAGATCCTGGGCACGACGGAAAATATCTCGCTCACAGTCTTCTTCGTAACGTTGCCAGATAGGAAGATAAAACTGACGTTCAATGACATCTCCGGAAAGGGCGTAATTGCTGATAGCCGCTGTTTCTTTGCGCAACAGTTCTTTCTGCTTGGGGTTGTTTGTTGCCGCCAGCAATACAGCGTACTCGTTGGTGAGTGGGCTAATATCGACCGGACGTGAGACAGCAAGGAGCTTGAGAGTTTGATGATCTCCGGAGAGTTCGGCGGTAAGCCTTCGAGTAAGGGATTCTTTTTCTCGTTTGCTAAGGAGATCGATACTGATAGAATCCGGTTTGAGGTATTGAAAAATATAATTATCTCTCGTGTAAAGGTATTTATCTCGGATGTCTTTCACGTTAGTGAACTCTTGGGCGGTTATTTGGTCTCTGTTTTCTTCTTCACGTTGCTTCTTTTGATTTCGGATCATGAAGAAATAGACCGCAACTCCGATAAGTAAGGTCAACAGAAAAATCGATATTGCAATAATGGGGCTCATGTTCGTTATTCCACCTCCTATTCCTTATTTTCAAATCAGAATTAAAAGAAAGACAGCGGTTAGGCTGCCGTTGAAATGGTTAGCGTTCGTATTCGTATTCATTTCCATCGTCATTTGAATTTCCACTCATCTAACGAGCTATAGGGGTAATGCTTTTGAGACCGAGCAAAGTGAATCATATTTTTAACTTGATCCACAGCCGAAAGATTTGTCTGATCCTTGATACACATCATGACGCTGCCAGCGATAATTACAAGCATCACCACGATACACACTGAGATGTTTTGTGTGATCAGAAACGCAAGAATGTCTACAACTCCACCCACTAAACACAATAGAGCCGATTGTCTCAGCTCAACTTTGCCAAAGCCATCGAAATACTCTGGCCGGGTTTTGATCCCCACAGGAATATAAAGTGTCTTTTTAGTATCTTCCATAAGCCCTCCTATGCAAAGTAGTAGAATACGATATCTTTTAATTGCCAAACCGACTCAGCGATTATATAAAAAACTCCTGCATGAATTGCTCTTTTTTTGTACATAAGACGTTCATCTTCATTACCCATCATTCTAAAGAAACAGAAAGCGATTCGCATGAAGACCCCTGCACGGACTAACAAAATAATTGCTTCCGAAAGCTCATCAAGTTCCACCTCCACTCCTCCTATCCTTATCTCATTACTCCTCTAAACATCTGAACTAAACGAGTCGCCTGATAAGCTTTACCCATCACACCGCCTTGACCACCTGCAAGGATTATAAATTCTTGTAGGAATTTTGGTGTACGAATGGCCATTAATATGGTGGCAGTTGCCCAAATAAGATGTCCATTCATAACAAGTGCGATACCCAATTTCAGCAAGGCTATTTGCAACATCACTGTAATCATAGCTTGAAAGAATTTTTGCATATACGTTTTGAAAACCCCTTGATCCGAGTCCACCAAACCTACACAAGCCAGAGGAATACCCAATCTCAGGACTAATATTTCAAGCCCTGTCTGTAGAAATTTTATATATAGAAAAAGGAGACATCCGAAGAAAATCAACCCGATAATCCCTGGAACAATTCCTCCGGAAATTATACCCACAACAATAACGCTAAAGTCTGCCGTTACCCCTCGGCTTATAATGTTTAAAAGCTTATCGGTTAAGTCTTGAACAATAGTTGCCATCCATCCATAGAGCGTAGGAAAAGAAATGGCAACCACGAGTGCTTTTACTAAGTAAGTAAGAAAGAGAATCGGATCTGTGTCCGCATCTCCATCAATCCAGAGTATATAGGTGTCAAATCCTTTCTTAATAAACTTGAGAATAATTAGCGACACTCCAAAATAAAACAGGATGTCGAAAAGATCAGATATAACAGCTCTTCCTAACATCTGATCTAGAAACTCGTCAGCGTAAAATGCCATAGGGACCAAATTGAGAAGCATACTGTCCATATACTCTAATAGTCCTGATAATAAAGCTTCGATTAACACCATTAATAGAGCTACCAATCCCAAACCTCCCTTCCATCTAAAGGCTTGCAGGGAATTTAAATCCCTACAAGCCACGAAGTCTACTTTAGCCTTTATGGCCAAATACACCCATCATTTTTTTCAGTATCTTTTCCCCTTACTTTAAACGTAATAATACATAACAACACTGATTATGACCCCTGTTAGTTCGACACCAAGAACGGATATTAGGGCGACGACAATCCGTTTATTCCAGCCCTTTTGATCCATCTCATCGGCAGCCCCGCGCCTAAACCAAAAATAGGCTATAATCGGCACACCAGCTATTGGGGCTGCAATTATTAAAGCCCTCCCCACATCCTCTAGAAGTTTCATTGAGCCTGTGAAAATCTTACTGCTTTGAATATCTTCTGCAAAAGCCGCACTAGGGAACACAAAGAATAAGACAGCCATAAAGATGACTGCCAAGAGAATGGATTTTCTGTAGTTTTTAAGCATAACCTTCTTCGTCACCTGCTTTCATTCGTTATCATTAAGGCTAGTAAAGCCCGCTTCATACGTTTGCCGAGGGATTTGGGGAGATGGTTGCATGCAAGCTGCGGTATAGAATTTCCAAACTCCCCATAGTTTCATATCTTGCATACTGGTATTACGCTTAGGTCTCCGGTTTTCACGCATTTCACGGACACTTGTGTTGTGTTTTTCGTTACCTAATCCAAACATTCGGTTAAAATGGGTTTCTGCCAAATCAGGTGCGTACATAATTGCCGGGTGACTACGTGAAGTAATCAGGCTGTAGGGACGTGATATAAGCCTAACCTCATCGGACGTAAGGAGCGATCGGCTCATTAGGCTTGTACTCTGGCTCGTAGACGGTGTCGAATACTTCCCATTATTAGCACTCAATGAGTAGGACGAAACTGTGTGATTTCCCAGCTTCCCAGATATCTCTTTAAGTGTTTCATCGTCTTCGGCCTGAAGGTAAATCCAGTTCTCACAGTTGCCCCGAATGATTCTCGCAATCTCTCTTCCGTACTTTTCCTCAAGTTGAGCAAAGGACTGAATGAAAAGATTGAACAGAATTCCACGACTCCGCGCAACCGTTAATTTATTGGCGAAGTCTGGAATCTTGACAAAATTACCAAATTCCTCAAGGTTAAAGTGAACTCTTTTTTCTAATCTCCCTCCCCGCTGATCCGCAATCTGAACTAATTGCCCATAGAGTTGTGATACAAATAAACTAGCCAGAGAATAATACGTTGTCTTTTCATCCGGCAATATTATGAAAATTGCTTGTTTCTTAGATCCCACATTACCAGGGTTAAAATCGCTTCGGCAAGTCATCGAATAGATGGAAGGATCGGTAAACAAGCGTAGTGTTGATAAGGCTGCAGTGTAGAAACTACCCCTCGTCCTTGCCGGTGCCACTTCTGAAATAGCAAGCAAAGCCTTTGCCGGATGCGAATCAGGGAGTCTTTTAACATACTCAAGAATAGGCATCTTGTTATTAACCGTTTTGCACATAAACGCGATAAAGTAATAGACATTCGTCATGTTCTGGTATTTACGCTTATCCCCTTCCCTATTGTCGTATATTACGCTCATGATGGAGCTGGCAATCACAGAAGCCTCCCCATCGTTCCAAATTCGCTCTCCTTTTGCTTCCCCAACTAATGTTGCAGTAATGTCCCAGGTTGCATTAATCGCTTTCGCGATATCCCCTTGATCTATAGCGTCAACGACTGATTGAAGATAATTGTAGCAGTGACTTTTGAGGGGATTCCTAAAATCTAAAGCGACAACTTCATAACCTAACCGCTCCAGGTAAGGATAAGTATATTGAAACAACTCTCCTTTAGGATCAGAAAGAAACATGCTTTCTCCTGAAAGTCCAATGATTCCGATAGATTGAAGAAGCACGGTTCTGGTTTTTCCACTCCCAGTAGCCCCAATACATAAAGTGTGCCTATCCTTTGCGCAATAATAAAATTTCTGTTGCTTTGTATCCTCGGTTTTATGCATTCCTAACAAAATTCCACCATGTTCTATCTTCCGAGACTCACAAATTACCTCGACATTTTCTCCATTACCACCTTCAATGTCCTCAAGGCCTCTCTGTAACAGCTCCTGAATAACCTTATCCGTTAGCTTTAATGTATAGCTCTGAAAGTTAGCGTTCTTTTCCTTTTCTGTCATCCACCTCGCAGATCCATGCTGTTTCTGACCCACAGAGACAGGAGTCGAAATCTCAGGAGTGATTTGCATCATACGGCTCTGGTATGGCTTGTTATTGCTGAAGAAAAGAAAAACTGTAAAGAGTAAAACAAACCCTTCAAAGCATAAAAAAAACATCCGGTGAGATTTCACTGATACCAAGCTTTGGATGCTGTCTCCAAGTGTCGGAAAGCTGAACTCCAGTGATTTTATGCTTAGCACCAAATGGAGTAGTGTGGAAAAGTATAGACACGCTACTGTGCCGATCGCGATAGCAAGTCCAGCCATGACTAACCTACGTTTTCTATTCAACCTCTTATCACCCCCTCTTAGATTTCTAATTCTTCGGGCTCATGGATATTTGACTCAACAAATTGGTTTCTTTGGTTTATTTCAGGTAGAATGGAAACGTTAATTTTGTTCAAAACCCGACCGATAGCTGTTAGATCCTCAAAAGTAACTTGTGGTGGACTAATTTTAGTGAGTTGTGTTAAGCCGGACCTAATCACCTTCAGTTCTGATTCACTTAGAATCTTATTTTGATCGATTAATCCGGCACCCAAGGCAAATTCTTCGCAAGCCTTCGCATAGTCACTAAATCTATTATTCAGAATGTAGTGGTTAAGCGTTAGGACTGTTCGATAACCCGTGGCGAATTGATAACCTTTGCCGCAAATTTGTTTGGCCGCCAGCACCTTATCATTGAATACCAAAAGCTTCCTATAGCCTACTTGTTGTTTTCCTGAAATGACGCATTTAATTGTTGGTGCTGTTTTATGGGCAAACACATACTCTGCTGTCTCTTCAGCAATTTTTTTAACAACTTTACCACACCAATCGCCATGAAGGTCGTTGTCTTGATCTATTTGGGAAATCAGAGCATCCTCTGAGTAAATATTGGCATAGATACCATTTTTATTGACTATATTGATCATATATCCTTCTATTCTAAGTCTCCTAAATAATTCATCATACCAAGTCTGGATAAATTCATCTTTCAGTTCATCATAGTCCAAGAAATGTAATCCTCCCTCCTTTTTGGCATTCCGTAATAATACCCTTGGGCTAGAGTTACCCCTATACTCTTCACAAACTCATGATCATCCTTAGTCTCAATCCGCTCGACGATAACGGGTTTTTGAGTTGTCCTTAATTTTTTAACGAACAATTCATTGTTTCTTAATTCCTTCAACTCAACTTTAAATCCTGTTACCCCTGCTTTTAGCCACATATTAACTGTTTCTGGGGTTATATCGTCTGCCCAAACTGATAACCCCCTAGATTGCAATACCTTAATCGCTACTTTCATCGGTTTAAAATTGGGTAATATACTCTTATCCCATTCTACAATCTCAACTCCCCCAGTCCAATAAATAGGTAACCTACAAAATATAGGCAATGTATACGGTGTTATATTAATCGTGTAAGGAAGGGTCCCCCTTTCCTCGATGCATTGGAGAATAGCGTGGATTTCTCTTCTTAAAAGAGTGCTTCTGTCCTTAGTTGAAAAGTAATCCTTAATAGGACAATCCGGCCTGCTTAACCTCTCTTCCATGACTTTTTCGCCAGTAATCAGATTTACAATGGGTTGGCTTAATATTTCTAACAAAATTAACACCTATCCCTTCAACTCAACCTTTTTGTGATTAGCCCTTCAGGGTAGTGGGTAGTCACGGATTTTCTGATTGGGCTTCAGGTAAGGCTACAACTGAATTAAGGATTTCAATAATCTTATTTTGCTCAGTAACGATATGTGTTCCCTTTGCATCGGTATAAACCAGGGATGGGATTTGTTGTACGAAGTCTGTTGGAGGACCAATTTGAACGGTGATTGGGAGAGCTATACCGTTTTCATTCTGGAATATTTTGGACGTTTCGACAGCCTCTTGCTGATCTGTTGTCTTTACGAAGGTGCTAACCAATACCAGTGGTTTACGAGGGGTACTTCCCATTTGATTTAAGGCATCTTGCGCATCTTTAATCGTTTCAACGGATGACTCGTCCCAGGTTGCGATGAAAAGTGCGGGTGTTGCTTCTGTGTTGATATAAACTCGTTCTGTTTTTTCATCTGCTACATTTAGGATAGGCACAAGATGATAGTTCGCTTCGGTAATTACGCCTTGTAATGGTACGTCTTTAAGGCTTGTACCCTGCGAACCGCTTGCAGTATTTCCATTCCCTCTAAGAAGGCTGAAAACCCCTAATACGATAACGAATAATACGAGTACCCCAAGTATTACGATTTTTCCTTGTTTAGTTAAGTTGATTTTTTTGATATCCATATTGTTTTCCTCCTCTTAATTTTCATTTGGATAATAGATTGGTGGATTATATGTTTCTGGATTAGTAGGTACCGGATCTACTGAATCGGGTTTGATATTGTCTAGCTGTCTTTGCGGTGGAGTTTGCGTTGTGGGTGGTGTAGCTATACCCTGATTCTGCTCAGGCATAGCAGGGGACAGCGGTGGATTTACAACACCTGTTGGCGGGGCCATTGTACTGCTCATTTGTGTTTTTGGCGTAGCAAAGGGGTCAATCACAAGCGAAACCTTTCCTGTAGCAAATTGACTAAAAGCCCCTGCGTTTTCTTTGGGGATTGCTAGTTGAACCGCTACAGGAACATTACCATTTGGATTACTAGGATTTGGTTGTATTTGTTGGCCAGTATTATTTATAACTGCCACAACTCGGACCCCCTCCAGTGAACTAAGCATTTCGGATGGGACTGCCTGCCCCCAGTTAGTACCGTTTCTATCCGGGGTGAGATATACGCTCACGATATCACCGGGTTTGACTAATCCAGAGGTCGTTAACGATACAGGTACCCATACGCCAACCTCACCGGGATAAAGACCATTTCGGATAGGAATATCTGCTACAAGTCCTTTAATTAGAGGTTGCCCCGCTTTTATAGGGTAGGACAATGATAGTCCTATCACCTCATGCATTGAAGTGATAACATCTTTCGGCAACACACCCGACAGCTTCCCGTCATCTTTTAAATCGGCGCTGTGAGTATCTGTCCAGGCTGTAGGTCATTAGCTGCAACAA
>NZ_JYNH01000129.1 GCF_000960765.1 Desulfosporosinus sp. I2
GGATGGAGACTTCATTATTGTCCGTCAACAGAATGATGCAAGAAACGGCGAAATTGTTGTGGCTATGATTGGTGAGGAAGCGACTGTAAAACGCTTTTTTAAGGAAAGAACACTTATTCGACTCCAGCCCGAGAACTCAGCAATGGAACCGATCTATTCACAGGATGTCTCGATTTTAGGGAAGGTTGTAGGGGTCTTTCGTACCCTCCAATAATGCGCCTTAAACAAGATATGCATTAGAAATAACAGTTACTATAATTCTTAAATTATTTATTGTAAAAATCAAGAAGAGCAGAGATGCACATGGCCATCTCTGCTCTTCTATTAACTAACTTCACGATGAAGCCCCCACTTCTTGTTAGCTCGGGTTCTTCATGAAACTACTGGGGTATGGGCATATCAAGTTTACTATCTTAATTACTCAGATGAGATTTTTAAACTTTGTTTATCCTCAAATCGTTCTAACCCTAATGTGATTAAACGGTCAATTAAATCGGAGTAAGAAATTCCTGTTGCTTCCCAGAGTTTGGGGTACATAGAGATTTCTGTAAATCCAGGCAAGGTGTTGATTTCATTCAGGATAATCCCGTTTTGGGGGGTTACAAAAAAATCGACCCGACTCAGACCACATGCTTCAACAGCTTGGAAAGCTTTTACGGCCATTTCTTGTAGACGCTTAACAAGGGCTTCGTCGAGACTAGCCGGGATCAGAGTTCTTGAACCAATATTTGAATACTTTGCTTCATAAGTATAAAATTCGTGCGCCGGTAGTACTTCACCAGGAAGCGAGGCTTTCGGTGTATCATTTCCTAGAACGGAGATTTCAATTTCTTGTCCGACTATAGTTTCCTCTACGACAATTTTACGATCGAAAAGGGCAGCTACTTTTAATGCATTCTCCAATTCAAGACGATCATGTGCTTTGGAAATTCCCACACTAGAGCCTAGATTGGCTGGTTTTACAAAACAAGGGTAGCCTATTTTTTCTTCGATCATATTAAGGCTTTCTTCCAACTTGTTTATAAATTCTGAACGAAGTAAGGTTTGGTATCGAGCTAAGGGTAGGTTTTTTTCAAGAAAGACCGCTTTCATTCGATCTTTATCCATACCGAGAGAAGACCCTAAAACGCCGGATCCTACATAAGGTATGTTAGCCATCTCAAGTAAACCTTGAAGAGTTCCATCTTCTCCGTAGGGTCCATGAAGTACCGGAAAGATTAAATCAACGTTTCCTTGGTTTGGAAGTGCACCCCCATTTAAGGCGATAAAATGTGGGTTTGTAGGATCGACGACAAGCGTAACCTGGCAAGCTTGATTTATTGGAGGAAAGCCATCGTTGATCAATTTTTCTGGGATTTCGCCCCAAAACCATTGCCCGAGCTTATTAATGCCAATGGTTTGGACATTATAACGAGTTCGATCAATAGCATTGTAAATAGACTGGGCTGATTTCAAAGAGACCTCATGTTCTCCAGAGCGGCCGCCAAATAAAAGAGCCACATTTAGTTTGTGTTCATCCACTATGCCCCACCCTCTCACTTAATGTTAGAACAAAACCTTGTTTAGTTCCTGATCTAAATTCCTTATACTAAAGATAATCTTCCTGCTCGAAGTATATGCATTGAAAAAGAAAAAAGCTCCCACCTAACGGGCAAGAGCACCTATCTGTCCAATTGGCCAGTAGCGAAAAAGAGTTCTTCCAGTAATATTTTCTATCGGTAAAAATCCCCATTCCCTGGAATCCGCACTGTTGTTGCGATTGTCACCCATTACAAAGACCGAATCTTCCGGAACTACGATGGGACCGAAATCATGGTTAGGCTTCTCTAATAGATAGGGTTCATAGAGTGGTTGATCATTAACATAGGTTGTGCGATTTTTTATTTCAACTTTATCCCCCGGTAAACCTACGACCCGTTTAATAAAGTCCTCAGTTGCATGGGCACTCGGTGGTGGATGGAAAACTATAATATCTCCGTGGTTAATATGGTCAAACTGTTTAAAGAAAAACTTATCCACAATCACCCGATCTTCTAGTTGGATAGTAGGAAGCATGGAACCAGTCGGAATCTTTCGTGCTTCAATAACATAAGTACGCAATACCCAAGAAAGTGCAAAGGCAATCAAAACAATTTCTAGGAGTTCTAGTAAAAATTTTGCGTTACTTTTTGGCGACTCTGTAGTATCCATAGTTCACCTCTTTCTATTCATACATATTACCACATTTTTATTAAGAAAACATACTTAAGGAGGAGTTTTGCTCCCGCTTATGTTTAGCTTAGAAGTCCTTGCTGCCATAAGTTCAGAGCTGCTAGAATGTTTCCTATTTGCACATAAGTATGAGAAATTCCACCTTGTTGATAAACAATATAAGGTTCGCGGAGTGGTCCATCTGCAGAAAACTCGCTGGTTGAGCCTAATATAAACGTACCACCTGCCATAATGATTTCATCGTCATACCCGGGCATTCCAGAAGGTATCGGCGTAACATGAGAATCGAGAGGAGAACCCTTTTGTATCCCCTGACAAAAGGCAAGCATTTTTTCTCTTGATCCCAGCTTGACGGCCTGGATAAGGTCGGTTCTAGGCATTTCCGGTTCTGGATGTACTTCGAATCCTAAAGCTCGCCAAAATGCCGCTGAAAACACAGCACCCTTGATCGATTCGGAAACCGTCAAGGGGCTTAAAAATAAGCCCTGATAAAACAGCCGTTGCCATTCTAAGGTGGCCCCCATATGTTCTCCAATGCCTGGTGCTGTTAGTCGTTGGGCTGCGAGTTTTACAAGATCCGAGCGCCCAGCTACATACCCACCTGTTGGAGCCAGACTGCCTCCCAGATTCTTTATGAGCGAACCAGCCAGCAAATCCACGCCAATATCTCCGGGTTCTTGGCCTTCAACAAGCTCACCATAACAGTTATCAACGAAGATTATGAGCTGGGGAAAGGCCGTTTTGACATACTCTACAAGTTCCTTTATCTGAGCTATCATTAACGAATTGCGCCATGCATACCCTCTTGAACGCTGAACCATGAGTAAGCGGGTCTTATCTGTGATCCTATCCCCTATCAGAGAAAATTGCAGTTTACCTTCAGAATCTAGTGAAATGCCCTCATACGTTACCCCAAAATCCATGAGACTCCCCTGCCCTTTTCCCCTTAGCCCTATGACTTCTTCCAGCGTATCGTAAGGGGTTCCGCTCACAGAAATGATATGATCTCCCGGGCGTAGTACACCAAAGAGGGCTGCAGCAATGGCATGGGTTCCAGATACAAATTGACCACGGACAAGTGCTGCTTCCGTCCCTAAAATTCGAGCGACTACACGGTCTAGGACCTCACGCCCAGAATCACCGAGGCCATAACCTGTCGTTCCCTGTAAATGATAAGTTGAAACGCGTTCTTCTTGAAAGGCCTTTAATACTTTTTCATGATTTTTGAGGACATTTATTTGTAGCCCTGGAAGTTGTCGAAAGAGTATTTCTTCTGCTTCCACTACGGCTTTTTTAATTAATTCTGGCCAATCGGGATTCAAATACAAAACTCTTTCCTCCTTGTTGTCTCCTATCAAGGTTTAGTTTAGTGCTGAACTAACATAATTCCAAACAGGCTTAAGCGAATCCCCACGCGTTAATGACAGTTTAATGGGGTAAGGCAGGTATTGAGTTAAATGGTTTAGCGCATCTTCATCGCTGACTTTATCAATCTTATTAAGTAAGGTAATCATAGGCTTTTCAACACAACCCAGTTGTTTTAACACATCCTGTACCGTCTCAGCGTGCTGGAGAGCTTGAGGATTACTGGCGTCTAAAACATGGATCAAAACATCCGCTTGTTGTACTTCTTCTAACGTTGCAATAAAAGCATTAAGCAAATGGGTCGGTAATTTACGTATAAACCCCACCGTATCGCTCAATAGTATTTCTAAGGAAGAGTTTATTTTAATACTTCGAACGATGGGATCTAATGTGGCAAATAATTTGTTCTCACCCACTGGCAAATCGGATCGACTACCCGCTTGTTCCATTGCATTTTTCATAAACGTAGTTTTCCCAGCATTTGTATACCCTACTAAGGCAATGATCGGAAGGCCACTTTTTGTTCTTTGACGACGTTGAACCTCGCGCTGTTGAAGAACAAGCTTTAATTCTCGTTCGAGTTGAGTGATTCGATCCCGCATTCTCCGTCGATCAAGCTCTAGTTTAGTTTCTCCGGGACCCCTTGTCCCCACTCCTCCACCTAGACGGGAGAGTGCTTGTCCCTGACCGGATAAATAGGGTAATAGATGTTTTAATTGGGCTAATTCGACTTGAAGCTTCCCTTCGCGCGATTGGGCCCGTTCCGCAAAGATGTCTAGAATCAAGGCTGTACGATCCAATACTTTAAGACCGGTTTCAGTCTCTAACGTTCGCAATTGGGTTGGAGATAATTCATCGTCACAAATGATGACATTAGCCTCTGTTTCTTGTACACGGTGGACAAGTTCTTCAAGTTTTCCGCTTCCAAAATAGCTACGACTCTGACTATAACGCTTTAATTGAACAAGTTGGCCAACTACTGCAACTCCGGTTGAACGGGTTAGTTCGCGTAGCTCAGCTAAATTATCCTGACTCTCTTGGTCACTCTCTTCCAAGGCAATCAGGAAAGCACGTTCACCAGAAGGTTGAGTCAGAGTTTTAGTTCCCCGCGAAAAACCTTTGGAAAGTGGTTTGAGAGATTCCTGATAGTCAAACGACTGCCAATCGTTAGGACTGAGATTGACAAGATAAGGATTATCCTCACCTGTCTGATAGGCAATCTGAATTCCGGTGAGTTGTCCATCAAGTACACCAATAGAAGCCATACTTTCAAGCTCAAGGGAGGATAAGGCACTATGATCTAAAGGACTTAAGGAGTAGTTCCCACCGGGGTGCGTATGGATACAGCGTAAATGTTTGCCCACGGATCTTCCTTTAATCGGAGGAAGAGCAACTGTTGCATGACGACCTACAGCGGCAGCCAATAAGGAACCGGGACGAGAAAGATAAATAGCAATTTCACGGTTCCAAAGCTGGGTAAGCCGAATCAGTTCTGCCAGAATTTCAGAATGAATCAGTTCAGTTCGTTCTGTTTTAATTTCAGCAAGGTTTTGAAGTTCTTGGATTTGGCTTGCCCGAATACCAGACAAGTCGCCAGAAATGTCTATACTCATTAAAACCCTCATACTCTCTATGTCTCCTGACTTGCATCAGTTAGCTTAGAGATCTTCCATGTTAATATCCTCAGGTAAGATTTGGATTAGTTCTTCGCGACTTGAGCTTGTTTTTTGGAAGAGCCGAACAGCTTGTTTGCGCACAGTTTTTTCCACAAGGTTCCGAACAAGCCGAGCATTTCCTGCATAACGATGGGTGTTCAATAAAAGCTGTAGATTAAAACGGAGCGCGTCTTCCGCCTCAGAGGTTAACTCATATTGACGAGTTTTCAGCATCAATTTACCGATGGCTAATAATTCATCAAGTGTATAATCTGGAAAATCAATATGTATAGGGAAGCGAGAACGAAGTCCAGGATTAGACTGCAAAAACCAATCCATTTCTTGACGATACCCTGCTAAGATTAACACTAGATTGTCTTTATTATCTTCCATAGCCTTAACTAACGCATCAATGGCTTCCTTGCCAAAATCCTTCTCTCCCCCTCGAGCTAAGGAATAGGCCTCATCAATAAAGAGGACACCCCCTAATGCCTTCTTAAGTTGCTCTCTTGTCTTTTGTGCAGTATGCCCAATATATTCACCCACTAAATCTGCACGCTCACATTCAATGACATGTCCTTTTTTTGAAGAACCCCCATCTCTTTAAACAGTCGCCCGACCAAACGTGCCACTGTTGTTTTTCCTGTGCCAGGGTTCCCTCGAAAAATCATATGTAAAACAAGGGGTTCTGCAACGAGTTTTTCCTGTGTTCTCCGTTTTTGAATTTCTACGAAGGCTTGCAAATCTCGAATAAGACGTTTCACAATCACTAATCCGATGTAAGTCTCTAATTCAGCCAGAATTTCAGTGATTTTATCTTTATCTTTTTCATTGGGAGCAAGATTATTCTTTCGAACTCGTCCAATCCCCATCATCTCAGAGACAGGGGCAGTTTCGCTTTTCGGGGGCAAGGGAGTCTGAATGACCGGAGGTTGTCGATTATCCGGTCTAAACGTTATATGGATTGTCATAAGTACAGGCACACCTCCCATCCTTACTAATATACGCAAGTAAGGATAAAAGGTGTCCTAGATAACGTGTTGTTATTATTTCCCTGTTAAGGTCTTGGCGTAACGAACTCGAGACGTATGATCTAAGAATTTTTTGCGGAGACGAACACTTTTAGGCGTAATCTCAACTAATTCATCATCATTAATAAATTCCAACGATTGCTCCAGGGAAAGTTCTCTTGGCTTATCAAGTCGCAAGGCTTCATCAGCTGAACTAGTCCGCATATTAGTGAGTTGTTTTTTCTTACAAACGTTAACTTCAATATCTTGTTCACGTTTATTCTCTCCAACAATCATACCCGCATATACATGCAGGCCAGGATCAACAAACAATTGGCCCCGCTCCTGTGCAGCATAAAGACCATAGGCATTGGTTTCCCCTTCTTCGAATGCAATCAGTGCGCCACGATTTCGCCCTGGAATATCCCCTTTATAAGGTTCATACCCTAAGAACATATGGCTCATCATGCCTTCACCCCTTGTTTGGGACAAGAACTCTCCACGGAAACCGATTAGGCCTCGAGCTGGTATTTTAAATTCAACGCGGAGTTGTGTTTCAGAAAGGTTCGTCATATTCGCCATTTCAGCTTTGCGTTTGCCTAAGAGTTCCATGACGGCTCCCAGTGCGCTCTCATGAAGATCACAAATCAAGAATTCAATTGGCTCGCATTTGACACCATCGATTATCTTATAAATAACTTCGGGTTTTGAAACTTGTAGTTCATACCCTTCACGTCGCATATTTTCAATTAAAATGGAAAGGTGAAGCTCTCCCCTACCTGAAACCTGAAAAGAATCAGCAGAGTCCGTTTCTTCAACTCTCAGGCTAACGTTCGTCTCGACTTCTTTCCAAAGACGCTCCCTGATTTTTCGAGAGGTTACATAATGACCTTCACGTCCAGCAAAGGGACTATTGTTAACCATGAAATTCATGGACAAGGTAGGCTCATCCACTTCGATGGTCGGTAAAGCTTCTGGACTCAGTGCACAGGCAACGGTTTCCCCAATATTAGCACTGATTAATCCTGTGAGTGCTACGATTTCTCCTGCCGACGCTTCTGGGACGACTTCCCGCTTTAATCCCTCAAAAATCATGACTTTTCCCACTTTAGTCCGCTCAAAACTTTCATCCCGTTTAATCAAAGTGATATTTTCATTTTGATGAATTGTCCCACGAACAATACGGCCAACCACGATTTTGCCAACATAATCGTCGTAATCCAACGTTGTTACGAGCATTTGAAAGGGAGCTTCGAGATCCACGACGGGAGCAGGAATATGCTCTAAAATAACCGAAAATAGAGGCACTAAAGAATCTTCCAGAGCATCAGGTGTGAGTCCCGCGATTCCCGAACGGGCAGAAGCATAAACGACTGGGAAGTCTAATTGATGGTCTTCGGCACCGAGTTCAATGAAGAGATCTAAGACTTCATCAACGACTTCAGCTGGACGCGCATCTGGGCGATCGATCTTATTGATGACGACGATAGGAACAAGCTTAAGTTCTAAGGCCTTACGTAAGACGAAACGAGTTTGAGGCATCGGACCTTCAAAAGAATCAACGATCAGAAGAACTCCATTGACCATTTGTAAGACACGTTCAACTTCCCCACCGAAATCAGCATGTCCAGGCGTATCAATAATATTGATCTTGGTCCCCTGCCAATGAACAGCAGTGTTTTTGGATAAAATAGTAATTCCACGTTCACGTTCTAAATCATTGGAATCCATGACGCGTTCTACAACTTGTTGGTTAGCACGGAAGGTTCCACTCTGTTTAAGCATAACGTCAACAAGGGTTGTTTTCCCATGATCAACGTGAGCGATAATGGCAATGTTTCTTAAATTTCGAGTTTCCATAGTTGGATTGTAGTTCCTTTCTTTCCCTAAGATAAAAGCATATAAACTTAGGATATCACAGTCAAGTACTGAATTCAAGCATAAAGAACTAAGTTCGGTATAATACCGAACTTAGTTCTTCATGCTTCAGGAGCTTAGCGTACTATTTATACTCCTTAAGTATTTGCATCTCCCGCACTAGCTGCTGCGAAGTTAATCGGTCTAATCGGCATTACAGTCGATATGGCATGTTTATAGACCATTTGTTGTCGACCTTCAAATTCAATGACCACTGTAAAGTTGTCAAATCCTTTGATAAGTCCCTTAAGCTGAAACCCGTTAACCAAATAAATGGTCACCGGAAGGTTTTCCCTGCGTACCTGGTTTAAAAAGGTATCTTGTAAATTGATGGGCGATTTGTTCATAAATTTTCCTCCATCACCTTATATTTCTACGATATCTATATTACATTAGTTTGGCAGGCTCTGCAAGTTTGTACAACAATCTTGAGAACCTCGTTGAGTTGATTACTAATATCGTACCAGCTAATGCGAGGATCACGTAGGAACCACGTAAATTGACGTTTTGCAAAATGGCGTGTATCACGCTGGAGTAACCTTAACATTTCCGGTTGGGTGGCCTTCCCGTTTAAGAACCAAATCGCATGGCGATAACCAATGCTTTGTAAAGGCTTTAGGGTCTGTGCATAACCGCTTTTTAACAGACTTAGGGTCTCTTCAATTAATCCTTGAGATAACATGGTAACACAGCGTTGATTAATTCGCTCATAGATTACGTCTCGTGGTGCGGTAAGCCCGATATAGACTATAGATGGGTCAAGTGGCTGGTATTCATCATCACGAAATTGACGTTGGCTGGAGAGGGTCTTTCCAGTTAGTTCAAATACTTCAAGGGCGCGTATAATGCGGAAAACATTATTGGGGTGTAAACTCTCCGCAGTGACTGGGTCTATTTTCTCTAGCTCCCTATGTAACGCTTGGTTTCCATGTAAAGTGGCAAATTCTTTCCATTGACCCCTAATTTCTTCTGAGCCTTGTTGTGAAAAATCATAAGGATCTAATAAAGAACGAATATACAATCCTGTACCACCGACGACAATCGGGACATGTCCCCGTCCTCTAATCTCAGCGATCAACGAGGTGGCCTGGGATTTGAACTGCGCAACCGTGAAAGGTTCGGTAGGATCTAAACAATCTATCAAGTGATGAGGCACTAGTTGAAGTTCTTCAGCGGTTGGTTTTGCTGAACCAATATCCAGTTTCTGATAGACTTGTACGGAATCCCCTGAGATTATTTCTCCACCGATCGTTTGGGCAAGCTTTATACCCAGTGCGGTCTTGCCGACGCCAGTCGGACCGATAATTACTACAAGTGGATACACCTAACCATCTCCATTAAACTAGAATGACGCCGTAATCGACGGGACTGTACTGCCCTCCGACTAGTATCTTAAAGCCAAGTCGCTTAAACTCTGAGCTGTATTTTCGTTCCTTTAAGACAACTCGTTTACGAGCAATTCGACAAGCCTCAAAGATAGCTTTTAGATCGAGAGGCCTGCAGTCTGACCACTGGTGTAAGGGTCGGATCGAGTTTGATTGTTTGCGAGTTTTCCTGAACATAGGATCAAAATAAACGACATCAAAAGAACGAGAGGGAATTTGCTTTAAATATTCGAGATGATCTCCACAACGAATTTCAATTCTTTGTGAAGCTTGTGCTAAAGAAGCCCAAGCAAGTTGTTTATCATTGTTTTTATAATTGGAAACAAGGTCCGTAAAATGGCTTAAACCATCGTGAACTATGGCTGCTAAAACCGGAGATTGTTCAAGGGCAAGAACCTTTCCAGTTCCACCGACAGCCCATGCTCCGATCAAAGCATCCGTCCCTAATCCGAGCGTGGCATCGAGCAAAGAATCTCCAGAGGTAATCTGTGTCGCTTCAAGAAAACGATCAGCCTCCCCTCTCAGGAGATTGATTAATCGGATGACGGCCATACTAGGATGAAACGATAGTCGTTCCGTGCCAATTATTAAGAAAATTCCCCGACGGGTGATGGCTAGTTCTGGTAATTCGCCTTCTTCATTCTGTTTTAGAGTCCATTTACATCCCGGTTGTTGAAGAAACCAATCGAACCTTTTCTTTAGGTTTGAATCTGCATGCGTTGTTTTTATATAGATGGAGAATTCATTAACCATAGGCCCTCCAGTTTCTGAAGTATTAAAACTATCAAACACTTTTTAATACTAGAGGACGTGTCTAGTGTCGAATGCGCCATGAATGGCTTAGCATTCGACCGGCCACCTTCGCCAAGGCTGACAGAATAACTAATACGTGCGAAGACAGTGTCTGCGAGAAGGTTAATTCGCGCGAAGACAGTGTCTTCGTGGGCGCCAGCCAAGTTTTCTTTACTGCTGCTCAATGTTAGTATGTCCTTGTCATTAAGTAGACAAACCTCTTCGAGGTTAGGTGCGATAGAAGCGTTTTTCTAACTCCATTCGAGTCATTTTAATCATGGTTGGACGGCCATGGGGACAGGTATACGGATTTTGTGTTTGATTAAGTTGGGCGATAAGCTGCTCAATTTCAAGCAAAGATAGAGTGTCTTGGGCTTTAATGGATTCTTTACAAGCCAAAAGATAGATCCACTCTTCCAATAGTTTGTCTAGATTGGGTGCTGTGTTTTTCAATAATACCTCTTCAATAAACTCGCGTAACAGCTGATCAGGTTGATAAGTTCCAGTTTGAGCGGGTACTCCGCGTAATAAGTAAGTCCTTGAACCAAATTGCTCTAAGATAAATCCCATTTCATTAAGAATCCATAAATGTTCTAGTAGAACTTGTTCCTCCTGAAGTGTAAACTCCATGGGAAGGGGTATTAGAAGTGCTTGACTTGCCTGCTCAGCTTGTTTGAATTCTCGTAATAACCGTTCATAATTGATCCGTTCGTGAGCCGCGTGTTGATCGATCATAAAGAGAGTTTCACCGTCAGTTGCCAAAATATAGGTGTTAAATAGCTGAGCTAAGGGCCAGATGTGGGAGAGAACGTTTTGGGTAATTGAGGTAGACTCACCAACCGAAGTCTCGATGTTCAATTTAAGTTGAACGAGTTCACTCTGAGCAACGCCAGGTCTTTGCGGAGGAGTGGCAAAGGTTTTTTCTTGATCAAAGACTAGAGGTTTATGGGGATGAGTATCCTGAGCATTTGTTAACAGAGGTTCGGCTAACTCCCGAATTTGCATGGACGCTTTAGAGATCGACGTAGGGGTTGACGCAGAGATCGGCGTAGGGTTTGGCGGGATTCTTGTGACAATAGAGCTAGAGGGATTTGGCTGAGAAGCATCCATTTTAGGTATGAGCGAAGGGATTGATTTGGCCGTCTCAAACGAGGGTAGTGGCTTGCTATCAATGAGAGTTTGATAAACAGTCTGACTAATAAATTGGTTTAAGGCTTGTTCATGCTTAAAGCGCACATCCATTTTTGTGGGATGAACATTCACATCATAATCTGAGGGCGGTACATGCAGATGTAGCACCACTATTGGGTAAAGCTTAACAGGAATTAAGGTATGATACCCTTCTTGCAAAGCACGGCTTAAAAATGTCGAACGAACACTTCGTCCGTTGATCATAAAAATTTGAGTTTGTTTAGAAGAGCGGACTAGGTTTGGTGGACTGATAAAACCCTCTATACTCCAAGTTTCTTGTTGCAAATTGATGGGAATAAGTTGTCGTGCGATGGTATGACCGAGGATAGAACCAATTGTTTCACGAAATTCTCCACGCCCAGACGTTTGTAAAACAACTTGCTGGGGATGAGTTAGAGAAAAGGCGATTTCCGGGTGGGCTAGCGCAATTCGCCCAATCGTATCACTAATCAGCCCAAATTCCGTAGGGGTAGACTTTAAGAATTTTAAGCGAGCGGGAGTATTGTAAAAAAGATTTTGAATTGTGACGGATGTTCCAACTGGACACCCTACTTCCTTCAACTCTTCTTGTTCTCCACCCTTGATTTTAAGGCTTAATCCGGCCACTTGCTCGTCTGGACGCGAGGAGATTTCCATCTGAGAAACAGAAGCAATGCTCGGCAAGGCTTCCCCTCTGAAACCGAGGGTTCGTAACTGGTCGAGATCTTCGATCTGACGGATCTTACTTGTCGCATGACGGATAACAGCTAACGGTAAATCCGCGCTGGCAATTCCACTGCCATCATCGCGCACCCGAATTAACGGAACCCCATTTCCCTCAACGGTTATGTCAATATGTTTTGCTCCAGAGTCTATCGCATTTTCAACTAATTCTTTAACTACTGATGCTGGGCGTTCAATCACCTCTCCTGCAGCAATTTGGTTAGCAGCGTGTGCATCAAGAATATGAATCACCGATGTCAAAATTCCTTCAGTCCTTCCTTACTATCCCAAACAACGAGTTTGTCTTGCAGCAGATTTTGCAGGAGTCCGCTTTTAAACTTCTCAGGATGACTTTGAACATAATCCCAAAGATCATACCCTGTTTGTTCGCACTCTGAGCAACCTTCAAACGGAATTCTCACGAGAATAGACGTATGGGGAGCACGATAGCTTTCTATATAGACTGTGCCACCACAATGCTCACATTGGCGGATATAATCCTGGCGGGTTTCTCGGAACCCATCGGTGTCATAGTATACCGAGTGAGGAATGTGAATCCAATTCCCTTGAGGGAAGAAGGGTTTGTTTTGAACAGAAAAACGTAGTTTAACCAATTGGTGTTGTTTTTTAAGTTCCTCAATATAGGGTTTTAAGATTGCTAACGTTAAAGCGGGACGAGTAAGCTTCTGGGGTTCACGGACATGATGATAATCTTCGCCAGCGAGCGCTAGTAAAATTGCTAGGTTAACATAAGGAAGCGCCCCTTCAATGGAATATCCACCTTCCAGAACCGCTAAATCAGGTTGAAGAAGTTCTGTGATCCGACCATACCCACCTGCCGTAAGATTCATGGAGGCGAGTGGGTCTGTAAAATGATTGTCCTGACCGGCAGAGTTAATAATCAAATCCGGAGCAAAGTCTTGCAGGCGAGGGAGTACCCAGTTTTCAAGCACATAATGATACCCTTCGTCTCCTGTTCCAGGCGGAAGCGGAATATTTAAAGTTTGATCCCAAGCATTGGGACCACCTTTCTCTTGGACAAATCCGCTACCCGGATAAAGCGTGCGCCCATCTTGATGAAGGGAAATAAAAAGAATATTTGGGTCATGAAAGAAAATATCTTGAGTTCCGTCTCCGTGATGGACATCTGTGTCAACAATCGCAATCTTTTTTACACCATACTTTGCCCTCAAATGGTTGACTAGGATAGCTTCATTATTAAGAGTGCAAAACCCACGATTACCCCAAACGGTCGCGCCTGAATGATGTCCAGGTGGACGGGCAAGAACAAAACCATT
>NZ_JYNH01000130.1 GCF_000960765.1 Desulfosporosinus sp. I2
TTTTTTGGGGGATGCTAAAATCCCAACAGGGAAATAAAGTCTCCGTTGAACGAGAATCTCGGAAAGAACTTGAAAATTACAAACTATGCGCAAGATTGCCTTAACCACCCCTTTGTCCGAACGGACTCGCCCAGTTCACTTCGATGAGATCATCGGGCAAAAAGAGGGCATCAAAGCCTTGCGCGCAGCTTTATGTGGTCCAAATCCACAGCATGTCTTGCTTTATGGAAGTCCTGGCGTGGGGGAAAACTGCTGCGGCGAGATTAATCTTGGAGGAAGCCAAGAAAAATCCCAATTCGCCTTTTAAAGCAAATGCCCATTTCACGGAGATTGACGGAGCAACTGCGCGTTTTGATGAGCGTGGGATCGCGGATCCCTTAATTGGTTCAGTGCATGATCCCATTTACCAGGGAGCAGGCGCGATGGGATTAGCAGGGATTCCACAACCTAAACAAGGAGCAGTCACCAAAGCACACGGCGGGATTTTGTTTATTGATGAGATTGGGGAACTTCATCCCATTCAGATAAACAAATTACTCAAGGTCTTAGAGGACCGCAAAGTGATTCTCGAAAGTGCCTATTATAGCTCTGAAGATTTGAATATTCCTCAACATATTCATGATATTTTCCAAAACGGCCTACCTGCAGACTTTCGCCTTGTAGGAGCGACGACCCGCAGCCCGGAACAAATTCCGCCGGCCATCCGTTCACGGTGTATGGAGGTTTACTTCCGGGGATTGCTTCCCGATGAAGTTTCTGAAATCGCAAGGGTCGCGGCAGCAAAAATGGAAATGCCTATTACCCCAGCAGCAATTGATGTCATCAAACAGTTTGCCGCCAATGGTCGTGAAGCGGTCAATATGGTCCAACTGGCCGCCGGGGTCGCATTAACAGATCACTTGCCACAGGTGGACGTGGAAATAGTTGAATGGGTTGTCACCACGGGTCAATACACACCACGACCCGATCGGAAAGTTCCGACCGAGGCTAATATTGGAGTCGTTAATGGTTTGGCTGTTCACGGACCCAATATGGGCAGACTCTTAGAATTGGAAGTCACTGCGCTTCCAGTAGTAGCGGGCACAGGACAACTTCTAGTGACAGGAATTGTTGAAGAAGAAGAACAAGGGGGCGAAGGAAAGAAATTTCGACGCAAGAGCATGGCTCGGAGTTCGGTGGAAAATGTTCTGACGGTTTTAAGACGGCAAATGGGCATCGAACCTCGAAATTTTGATATCCATGTTAATTTCCCGGGTGGGGGGCCAGTGGATGGACCTTCGGCTGGGATAGCTATCGCCACAGCGACAATTTCTGCCATACGACAGCAAAAGGTGGATAATTACTTAGCCATGACAGGAGAGCTTTCCATCCGTGGTCGAGTTAAACCAATTGGTGGAGTTTCGGCTAAGATTGAAGCAGCTCAACAAGCTGGATGCAAGCGGGTACTGATACCCAAAGAAAATTGGCAGGAACGTTTTGCTGAGTTAAAGGGTGGAATTGAGATCATTCCGGTGGAAGACCTCACTCAAGTCTTAGAAATTGCCTTGGTATCTAACATCAAACTGGAAAAGCCTGAGATGCGCCCTCCGCTGGAAGAAGTCTTAAGCAGATTGGATTTTGTCGTCAACAAAGTAGTCCCGAACAAAGCTGTGAATTTGCCTGAACAGGGCAAAACATGTTAGAATAGTTAATGATAAGTTTGGCACACTAACTCTAGTGTGTCATTTTTGTATCTTTACACTCTCAGAAGGATATTCTGGGCTGCATTTTGAGTAACTATGTTACTGTTGGCATACTTTTACAGGGGGGCATATCTATGATCAAAGAACGTGAATTACCTTTGCTCCCGTTACGTGGGATTCTTGTTTTTCCATATATGGTTATTCACCTCGATGTTGGTAGGGAACGTTCTATGGCAGCTATTGAACAGGCCATGCTCGGGGATCGAATTATACTCTTAGTATCTCAGAAGGAAACTGAGATTGACTCGCCCAACCAAGATGATTTATATGATATGGGTACAGTTGCAGAAATCAAGCAACTCTTAAAACTTCCGGGTGGCACGATGCGTGTCTTAGTGGAAGGAATTTCACGGGGTCGCATACTTGAATTTTTAGAGAAAGACGAGTTTTTCATAGTGCGCGTCGAGGAATTTGTTGAGGAAAAGAAATCTCTAACCCCAGAAATTGAAACGCTAATTCGGGGTATGACGCATCAGTTTGAGGAATACGCTAAACTCGGTAAACGCGTTCCCATAGAAACTCTGGGAACAGTCTTAGCAGTGGAGGAACCGGGGCAATTAGCGGATATTGTCGCGTCCCACCTAAGTCTGAAAGTCCCAGATAAGCAAACGATTTTGGAAGCAATATCGGTGGAATTACGCTTAGAACGGTTAACGGAACTGATTATGCGTGAGATTGAAATCCTGGAATTAGAACGACGTATTGGTCAGTGCGTGCGTAAGCAAATGGATAAAGCTCAAAAAGAATACTATTTACGTGAACAAATGAAGGCCATTCAGAAGGAACTAGGGGACAAAGACGAACGTCAAGTGGAGGCGGACGAATACCGAGAAAAGTTCGCCAAGGCTAAGTGCCCTAAAGAAGTTGAGCAAAAGGGACTCAAAGAAATTGAACGCCTAGAAAAAATGCCTCCGTCTTCTGCAGAGGGTACTGTGGTGCGTACTTATTTAGATTGGTTGCTTGCACTTCCTTGGGCTAAGGCATCTCGAGATAAGATCGAGTTAGATAAAGCTGAGCAAATTTTAAATGAAGATCACTACGGACTGGAGAAGATCAAGGAACGGATTCTGGAGTTCTTGGCAATCCGTAAGTTAACGCCTAAAATGAAAAGTCCTATTCTCTGTTTGGTAGGTCCTCCTGGTGTTGGAAAGACCTCGTTAGCCAAATCTATTTCTAGAGCTATAAATCGGAAATTTGTGCGCATGTCTTTAGGTGGGTTACGGGATGAAGCTGAAATTAGAGGTCACCGACGCACTTATTTAGGGGCTTTACCTGGACGAATTATACAGGGGGTTCGGACAGCCGGAACCCGCAATTCGGTATTTCTTCTAGATGAGATTGATAAGATGACTTCGGATTTCCGTGGCGATCCAGCTTCCGCTCTCTTGGAGGTTCTGGATCCAGAGCAAAACAGTACCTTCACAGATCATTATTTGGAAGTCCCCTTTGATTTATCTCAAACCCTTTTCGTGTTGACGGCCAATACCTTGCACACGATTCCTCGTCCATTGTTGGATCGCATGGAAGTCATCACGCTTAGCGGCTATACAGAAGATGAAAAGGTTAATATTGCTAAGCGCTATCTTGTGCCGAAGCAGATGCAAGCGCATGGCTTGGACAAGGACGTTTTTACCCTGGACGAGGATATCCTACTTAAACTGGTCCAAGGGTATACGCGAGAATCCGGAGTGCGGGGGCTCGAACGTCAAGTCGCCAATCTCTGCCGAAAAATAGCCATCCGCTGGGTGAAAAAAGAATGGGAACCGCATACCGTGACCATAGAGGATCTGGAATCTGCGTTAGGTGCACCTCGTTATCATTTCCAAGTGGCAGCAAAGGCCCCAGAAATTGGGGCGGTAACAGGACTGGCTTATACGGAAGTTGGTGGAGTTGTACTGACGGTTGAAGTCACCCCTTTGCCCGGAAAAGGAAGATTGACCTTAACGGGTCAATTAGGAGATGTCATGAAGGAGTCTGCTCAAGCAGCGTGGACTTTTGTGCGAGCGTATGCACGTCAACTTGGAATTGAAGAGGATTTTTACGATAGGACTGACCTTCACATTCACGTTCCAGAAGGTGCCACACCTAAGGATGGACCCTCAGCGGGTGTCACGATGGCCACTGCAATTGCGTCTGCCTTGGCAAAACGTGCTGTGCGCTCAGACCTCGCTATGACCGGAGAAATAACCTTGCGCGGAAACGTTTTACCCATCGGAGGGGTCAAAGAAAAGGTTCTGGCCGCACATCGGGCAGGTATCAAAGTCGTACTTCTTCCCGAGGAAAATCGTAAGGATCTTGAGGATATTCCAGAAAACATTCGCAAGATACTAGAATTTCACTTTGTCAGCCGTATTGAGGAAGTCCTAACCCTTGCTCTTCTTCCACTAGCACACTCGGATGAAGGAGCTGGAGATGTTCCTCCCATGAATACAATTTTTGCACCAAGTGGAATGCCTGCCGTAGAACGAAGTCCGGAAGAGCGACCACCTACCTGCTAAAGAGGGTTGCATTAGCGTTCGTCGTGAGGAGGGTCGCGTCACACTTGCTCAGCCATGCGCTCGTCGTGCCAAACTAGGGCTTTAAGCCGTTATGAAAGTGGCAGGGTCCCCGGCCAAAGCGACGTCCGTGTCGCATGGCCGGCGGAACACGTCCTTGTGTTCCGCCCTGCGATGAAAGCGGCTTAAAGCCGAGTTTGGCTACAACTCACGCAAAGGCGTTCGCGCCGTGTGACGCGACCCTCTGGGCTGGGAGGACGGGACCACAACCTGTAGGGGCAATTGATGAATTGCCCCTACGAGAGCAGGCGACTATCGTCGAAGGCGCTGACCCACAACGAAAACTTATCTCCGTAAGATGCTAAGACACTAACTCCGAAAGGAAGAGGAGACCTTGATAGTTATTAAGAATGCCGAATATG
Organism: Desulfosporosinus sp. I2; assembly: GCF_000960765.1. GTDB lineage: Bacteria > Bacillota > Desulfitobacteriia > Desulfitobacteriales > Desulfitobacteriaceae > Desulfosporosinus. The sequence goes on from NZ_JYNH01000130.1 coordinate 4,660, forward strand.
TTGCTTCTGCTGTGAAATACGAGCAGTATCCTGTCGGAGGGTTGCCGGAGATAGCTATGGCTGGGCGATCAAATGTGGGGAAGTCCTCGTTAATTAATAGTTTTCTGGGACGGAAAAACCTTGCACGTACGGGGAACACACCGGGAAAGACACAAACCTTGAATTTTTACCGGGTTAATGATGCTTGGTTTCTTGTAGATTTACCGGGCTATGGCTATGCAAAGGTCGCTAAGACAGTGAATGCCCAATGGGGACCCATGATGGAGGCTTATCTGAAAAAGCGAGAACCTTTGCGCGCCGTAATTCAAATCGTAGATATTCGCCATGCTCCAAGTATTGAAGATATTGAAATGCAGCAGTGGTTACGTACGATGCAGGTTCCAACCATGGTGGTGGCAACTAAAGTCGACAAAATCGCACGCGGACAATGGCATAAACAATTGAACGTGATTGCTAAAGCCTTAGAAATCCCAGATGTCTCACTGATCCTTCCTTTTTCTGCTCAGTCCGGAGTAGGAAAAGAAGAGTTAAATGAGGCGTTGGAAGAAATTTTAGGTGAGGGTGGGGGACTTGAGTGACACGGCGCTCGGTGCTTACGACGCAGAGCAAACTAACCGTTTAAGCTCCTGCTAAGGAGAGCGGGGTTCATCCTTCGGCGATACTCTACACTGGAGACTATCGTGCCAAAAGCGCCATCCTTGGCGCATTGGCGGCAGTGCACATCCTTGTGCACTGTCCCGCATCTGGGGTCGGTCGCTTAAACGGAAGTTTGCTATTCTGCTTACGTAAAGACGTCGCGCCTGTGTCATTCTGCGTCCCTAGCTTGGGTCGAGGGACGGAAGAACGAAAGAACGAAAGAACGAAAGAACGAAAGAACGAAAGATTTGGGAGACGGCACATTTCATGTGCACCGTCTAGATTAGGTTATAAAGATTGAAATCGCGAAAAAAGCCGGGGGCCACTTTTAAAAGTGGACTCCGGCTTTTTGGTGTTTAAATTATGGTTATTGCGGTAAAAGAGTACGAAACCAACCTTTTCTTAGGTAAGGGATTTTTAAGGTAAGGTTCTTCATAAAGAAGCGATCTAGGCCAATCTGATAGGAGGCTGCGCCGAATGCGATGATAACAAGAAATCCGAGAACCATTTGAGGATTGGTAGAAACAGTACCTGTGAGTAAGAAAGCAAAGTTCATCATCATTCCAAAGAGTGCGGCTAAGGTTGTGAAGCAGCCTAATATAAGGCCAAGTCCGATGAGTACTTCTCCACTTTTTACGACCAGGGCGAAGATTCCGGCGTTGGGAAGGAAAACGTGACTGATCAACCATCCCCAGGTATCTGTCACACTCGGATGAGCAGCTGCTGCAGCACCCTTTGTGGCAAGCAAGGCATCGTGTGTTTGAGCGAGGCCTCCTTTTAAGAATCCGCTCACTGAGCTCGAATTAAAGCCAGTTTGAAATTTCCCAATTCCAGCGGTTAGAAATGCATACCCCAGATAGAGGCGTAGAAATAATGCGATAGTCGCTTTAATGGGATTTTGCATTATGGATTACCTCCTTAGTAATTTATGGTTGATTTTCCAACCTTCTCTTAAACATAGTTTAGATCAATTATAAACAAAGAACTGTGACCTAAATCACATTATTATAATTTTTTTAAATTTTTGAGGAGACATTTGATCATTCTTAACCAGCAGATGCTGATGTTGAGTTATAGTTTGATTCGCTATAAAAAGTAAGTGATATTGGAACTTAAGTTCATACATAAAAAAATCTCCCCCTCGTATAGTTAAAGAGTGAGAGTGTTGAGCGTGCTTGACCCTCAGGAGATAAGCATGAGGAGGGAGGGTAACGTTTGAAAGACATCGGGTTATTATTGATGAGTTTGGGGATTATTTTGATTGGGGCTGAAGCATTCACCAATGGAATAGAGTGGCTGGGTCAAAGGCTCAAACTGGGTGCTGGAGCGGTGGGGAGTATTTTCGCGGCCGTCGGGACTGCCTTACCTGAGACTATGATTCCGATAATGGCCATTTTGGGTGGGGGAGTGGGCCCAGAGGGGGCGGATATTGGGATAGGGGCAATTCTTGGTGCTCCATTTATGCTCGCAACAGTGGCTTTCTTTATCACTGGACTTTCCGCTCTAATATTCCGTCGGAGGAATCTCCCGCTTCGTATAGATGCTAATGTTGTAAACCATGATCTGAAGTTTTTTCTCATAGTTTATTCAATGGCCATTTTAGCTTCCTTTTTACCCACTCAAGCACTTAAAAATGCTTTAGCTTTAGTTCTAGTTACAGCTTATGGAATCTATGTATATCAAACGCTGCGCGACTGTAAGGATGACTGTAAGCACGAAAGCTTAGCACCACTATATGTGTCTATACGGAACCCTCAGCCGACGATGGCCATGATTTTAGTGCAAATTTCTTTGTCATTAGTTGCGATTGTATTCGGGGCAGATCGGTTTGTCGATGCAGTACAGCCTATCGCGGTAGATCTTGGAATTCCCGTCTTTGTGCTTTCTTTGATAATTACTCCCATCGCAACCGAGTTACCAGAAAAGTTTAATAGCGTTCTTTGGATCCGGCGAGGCAAAGATACTTTAGCGATGGGGAATTTAAGCGGGGCCATGGTGTTTCAAAGTTCTGTGATACCAGCTATCGGAATTGCTCTTACACCTTGGAAACTGGATAGCTTGGCACTCTGTAGTGTACTCCTTGCCTTGGGAGCAGCGTTGATCCCTTATCTTTCACTTCGCTACAAAAGGGTAATTTATCCGAGTACTCTTCTAATGGGGGGGGCCTTTTACGCGCTTTTTATTTTTATAGTCATTCGTTTTTCGAGCCTGTAAATTCAGCAATGAGCATACCCGCTAAAACCAATCCAGCACCGATAAGTCCTTTAGTGGTTAATATCTCTCCTGCGAAAAAAAATGCGGAGATGGCGGCAAAGACGGGTTCCATGGAAAATATAAGGGCGGTATGAGTGGGCGTTGTGAATTGTTGCATTTTAGTTTGTGCAAAGAAGGCGAGTGAGGTTGCTGGAATGGCGGTAACCAATAAGGCTATCCAAGCAGTGGAACTAAAGTAGAGGGAAGGCTGTGGCAGTAGGAAGGAAAAAAGGCCGCTTAAAATACTGACAGTAAGAATTTGTACGCTGGCTAAAACTGTAGCATTTGTCTGAGGGGCATAACGCCCGACTAAAAAAATATGTAAGGCAAAGCTTATGGCACAGGCCAAGATCATGAGGTCACCTTTATTGAGTTGAAAACGATCCCCTAGGGAGAGGAAGGCTAGACCGACTAGGGCGCAGAGGATACCTAGGAGCAAGCCGGGGCTTGGAAGTCTACGTGTTGTTACAATGACTAGGGCTGGGACAAAGACAACAGAAAGACCGGTTATAAATCCAGCGTTAGAGGCAGTTGTGTATTGCAGTCCAACCGTTTGCCAAGCGTATCCCGAGAAGAGAAAGACCCCTAAGGCTACACCTTTAAGGAGGGTTCCTTTGGAAATGTGAGCTTTTTGAAACCAGAGAAACGGCAGCAAACTAATAAATGCTAGGGCGAATCGAATTGCAAGAAAAGGAAACGGAGGAAGGTCCTCAATTGCCCATTTTACAATAACAAACGTTGACCCCCAAACAAGGGTAACCAAAAGTAACGAAAAATCAGCCCATTGGCTTTTGTTTAACTTCAACGACGTCCCACTCCTCTTTTCTTTAGATATAAAAAAGGCCGTTGCGTAAAATACGCAACGGCCTTTCTGAGCTTGAACAGATTTTACTGACAGTGACTCTTCTGACCTCTGGCTTCTGACATCCGACCTCTGTAAAGCTACAGTAGATTACGCAATTATTAGTATACAGAAACAAAGGCCATCTGAAAAGAAGAATTTTGCTAACCCCTACCTCCCTCATGTGGGGGCGGACATTCTATCACTTGTTCTGGAATCTCTATAGGGGTATAGATCGGGGGAGGAGAACATGGTGGGGATAGTGGACATGGGGCTAATTCGTCACAATATTGTAGCTTTGCTTGACAAAATTGTTGGTAGTGGCGTTCTTCATCGGCAGCCATTTCCGTAAGAAGACATTGAATTTCTGGAATGGGGATATTTTGAGCGAGTTCGAGATAGCGACGATGTCCTTCGGCTTCGTCCGCAATGTTTGTGTCCAGCATGGCACAAAGGTCGCTCGTATAATTAACAAAATGAGCTCTCCATTCCACCCAACGGCCACTACTAAAAGCCCCGTATTTAGGATCAACTCCTAGATAGCGTAAGGAAAGCGCTAATTTTTCAAGATGTCGCATTTCGTCATAAGCAATCGGTCGAAATAAGGCATCGAACTCTGGGCGATCTAGTAGTACGGCCTGATAAAGATAGGTTGTGATAGCGGTTAATTCCGAATCCTTACCCGCATAGGCCTCATATAGCCAAGTGGCGTATGTAAAGGTAGGTTCGGGAATCTGCATGGCAGCAGGTTCATGAGATTCTTGGATGGGGAGAAGTAAAACTTGACCTGCATAGATGCGATCAGGGTGTTTTAAATGATTAAGCTGGATGATTTCTGCCATCTCGACATTGTAGGCCTTGGCAATTTTATAAATGGTATCGCCTGCATGTACAGTATATCGTGCATAATCCATTAGGAATCCTCCTTTTAATATGGCTTAGCACACTATATTCAAAAAGGAGAAGACATGATAATGGGTAAAAATGGAATGATAATTGGAATGTATTGGACAAGTTTAGCGTAGTAATGGTATTAGAATAACTATGATTTGAAAACTATGGAGAAAAAATGTCAAAGAGGAGGAGTCCTGAGATGGGTTCTTTTATTTTAAGGGGAATCACAACGGCTTTACTGGTTACGGTTTTAACCCTTTTTGGTGGTATAATCTGGGATACCATGGGATTAGGTGGTCTGAGTGTATCTAAACTCCTGGATATTGGGCTTCTGGCAAGTTGTTTAGTAGGAGGGTACCGAACAGCAAAAGAAAGTGGTGTTTGGTTTATGGGTGGGGTCACTGGAGCGGGTTACGTAATTGTAGGGACCCTGTTGCTAGCACTTTTCCTACCCATCCGGGGATGGGGTTTCGTGCAAATTCTTGGCGAGGGTGCCTTAATTGGTTTGGTAGCAGGAGCGTTTGGAGCAGGGACTAAGGGGACAGTTACGAGAGCAGGGGCCGCAAGAACGAGTCAATCATTTTTCCGGCCTTCTTATGTGGGCTATGACACGAATGACTACGCCAGCGGCGAGTTTGATTGGAATAATGAGGGTGGTTTACCGAAGGATGATTCGCTAGAGATAAAAAGGGCTAAGAGAAACTCCGAAGATGATTCAGACATAGAGTGGCCCTGGGATAGGGAGGATAAAAATAAGAAATCAAAGGATGAAGACATTGAGAGTTCTGGAGTTCCCGAAAGATGGGAGGCTAAGGCACTAGAAAATGATCATATGAAATGGGAGAGAGCGGATAAAGCAGGTATAATAAAGGCAAATACGGAGAAAGTAAGTTCGGAAAAAGGGGGTTCCAAAAATATAGATTTGAGACCATGGTGGGAGTAAATAGCTAGAACGCTAGCTATTTTGGCAAGACTAGTGTTGCAATTAGGGCTATCAGTGTTAGACCAATAATCAATATATTATTTTGACAGATCATAAATGATCACCTCCTTATGAGAAGAAAATAAGGAGAGCCTGATTTTATAAACTATGCTGTTTGTCCCAAAAGTGTGAGGGCGGCCTTTTAGTCAGAGGTTTACTTTAAGCCCTAAAATTCGGGACGATAGGTTGAGGAAAGCAGGAAAACAACCTATCTGAGAGAATAGTGCTAATATAAGAACATGGTACAAAATAATAAGAAACGATATAGGAGGGATTGAAAAATGGATTTTCTTGAAGTGGTTCAGGCCCGGCGGAGTTTGCGCACTTATCTCGATAAGCCTGTTGAGCGCGAAAAATTAGAGTATGTTTTAGAATCAGCACGGTTAGCACCGTCCTGGAAAAATTTACAGTGCTGGCGATTTATTGTCGTCGGAGATGAAGCAGGGCGTAAAGCTTTAGCTGAATGTATGGCAGAGAGTAATCCCGGAAGAAAAGCTTTGATGGGAGCGCCAATGGTCATTGTCCTATGCGCACTGCCTGCTGAATCTGAAATATGGGAAGGCAAGGACTTTATGATGCTAGATGCAGGACTTGCGATGGAACATTTGGTGTTAGCAGCAACGAATCAAGGGTTGGGGACCTGCTGGCAGGGTCTATTTAATGAGGTGAAAGCACGAGAGGCTTTAAATGTTCCCGAAAATGTGAGAGTAGTGGCGATGACTCCGTTAGGATACGCTGCTGAAGAACGACGCCCGCGGCCTAGAAAGGCTATGGCAGAGATAGTTTTTTATGAAAAATGGGGTCAAGCATAATAGGGGTTCGCTCTAAAGTGCTGAAAAGGAAGATGGGGCAGTTCTTGACTTGCTTTACAAGTTAAGAACTGCCCAAATTTATTCGGATTTGTTAAGCTTAAACTTAACCAACTGCCAGTGCATTGAACGGAAGCATGCTTAAGGTCATTCCTGCGATTGTTAAGGAAGTAAGGGCTTTTGTGACCAACGCTCCGTTCTACGCTCCAAGCCCGGGGCGCAGTGTGACACGAGCGCGACGTCTTTACGTAAGCAGACCAGCAAACTTCCGTGTAAGCGACCCAGATACGGGGTAGCGCACAAGGTCTCTTCCCGCCGTCCTGCAAGAAGGTTAATACGTGCAAAGACAGTGTCTTCGGGCTACAGGGACACTTGTCCATCACGGCACCTTGCCATCCATGGCGGTGCTCTAACCTCAAACGTCCTGTTTGAGTCATGGACGGCGGATGGCGCTTATGGTGGAACACTCACTCGTGTTCCGCCCCGCTCCCGAGAGAAAGAGCTGACACGGTTAGTTTGCTCTGCATCGTAAGCACCGAGCGCTGTGTCACACAAGTCCCCTAATGCCAGAGTTTCAATAATATAGTGGCAAGGACAATCATCGAGGCGCCGCCAATTCGGGTGGAGATCTGGGCAAAAGGCATCAATTCCATCCGATTGGAAGCAGAAAGAATAGCGACGTCTCCGGTTCCACCCAGACCACTGTGGCACCCTGTGACAATGGCAGATTCAATGGGATACATGTTCATAAAGCGACCAATGAAATATCCGGAAGAGATCATGGCTAAAACCACTGAAGCAACCACCACAAGGTAGCCAGGAGTCACTGTGGCAACAACATCTTTTAAAGGGGTGTATAGCACGCCTAAACCGACCATCAAAGGCCAGGTGAGACTCGAAGATACAAACTTGTACAGATGAAACGTCCCTTGTTCCATGGATGCGGGCATAATGTTTAGATACTTTACGATTGCAGCGGTGAAAATCATAATAATTGCGCCTGGAATTCCGATAAACGGGCTCGCTAAGTTACCGAATACGAAAAAGGCACAAGCGATAAGCAATCCTGCTCCCATGAGAGGGAAGTCAATCGGTTTATCAATGCCTTTGGCGTTTAACACTTCTGAGTCATCTCCAGTTTTGACCAGTACGCCGTTGCCTGTAAGCTCCGGTTTCTTTTCCCCGAGACGTTTTAATAATCCGGCGCATACAATCGCGACGATATTACCAATAACAGCCGCTGGAATAAGTTGGCCGATAAGAGCTTCTTGGGGTATTTTCAAAATAGCCGCATAACCGATAGAAAGTGGAAGGATACCTTCCCCAATACCTCCCCCGATAATAGGGATAATAATGAAGAAAAATGTTCGGTGGATGGTGTAGCCAAACAAAGTACCGACGAGCAACCCGGCTGAAATTGCGGCAGCCGTCCCAACAATGAGAGGAACAAACATGCGCAGAAAGCCTTGAACGAGAACTTTTCGATTCATGCCAAGGATACTGCCGACGACTAAGACGGAAATATACAAATAGAGGAAGTTGGATGTTTTCATGACGGCCGTAATAGATTTTAAGGCTGAAGGATTAATTAAATTGTAATAGACCATAACCGAAGGAACCATAATAGCCATAATGGCAGGGCCACCAATTTCTTTTAAAATCGGGACTTTAAGCCCGATATCCCCGAGAAGAATGCCCATAATTATGATGACCGCAAAACCACCGATCATATCTGCAGGGAGTTTACCGTACATAGATGCCATAAATATGACCGCCGCCAAGATCAGATAGAGAGGCAAGGGGACAACCCCAACTTTTGCACTTGCAAACTTTGAGAAAAAACTGGAAGACGGGATTTCCTTATTGACAGACAACTTCAAATTGGGATCTGGGACTTCCTTTTTCATAGCCAAACTCATAGAAGCACCTCCTGAATTTATTTTCTTCTCCATATTAAGTTTTTTCAAATAATTTAAACAGTTTAATTAATTATGTTAACTGTTTTATAACTAAAGAAAGTAAAGTATAACTAAAGTAAGAGAAAAGTCGTATTTTCAACTAACAAGGCAGCTGGTTTCCATCCTGTCTTTTACCAGCAAAAACGATACGATGAAAGCAACAGGAATTATTAACTTGAGTGCATTAGAGGGTGGTGCTGGCTGTACGGTAACCCCTTGCCCGCTCTGTCAAATGCAACTGGATATGTATCAGCTTGAAGGCAAGCGGGCCGTAAATGCAAATGTTGATAGGATTAGCGCTTGGCTATACAGCCGAGGAACTGAGTATGAAACGTCGTATTGTTAATACCGGGATCTTGCTTGCAGGAAGATAGGTGAACTATAAAAAG
>NZ_JYNH01000131.1 GCF_000960765.1 Desulfosporosinus sp. I2
CCCAGTAGCTTGGACGGCGAGAAGGGACCTTGTTTCCCGCCCTGCTTTATGAAAGCGGTTTAAAGCCGAGTTTGGCTACGACTCGCGAAAGGCGTTCACGCCGTGTGATCGCGACCCTCTGGGCTTGGAAGACTCGAAACGAGGGAGGGCTCTGAAAATGTCCTGTTTCCCGCGTCGCGGAAAAAGCGGATTTCGGAGCTAGGTGTCAAGGGGACGTTTTGTTTGTCATGCAAAGTTAAGGGGCGTTTTGCGTCTGGTTTGTATAAACTGCTTTAAATGATTTAAAATAATTTCTGTATTAATCCCTTCCAAACAACTTTCAGATGACTGGAAGAAATATTGTCATAAACTCTCGACAGACCTCCCATGTACATAGTATTATGTATACAATATACATGGGAATAATATTATTAGGGGAGACGTTTACTATGCGGCAAGAAAAGGATTTAATAGGAATTCAAGAAGTTCCAGATGATGTGTATTATGGCATTCAAACACTTCGTGCAGTGGAGAACTTCCCAATTACAGGATATCATCCCCATGGGGAGTTAATTCGTGCTTTAGGGATGGTTAAGGGCGCAGCGGCCGAGGCGAATATGTATATTGGAACTTTGAAACCTTCTATTGGAAATGCCATATTGCAAGCATCCAGGGAGCTGATTGATGGTCAGTTTCATGAGCAATTTGTAGTTGATGTAATCCAAGGAGGAGCGGGAACGTCCATGAATATGAATGCCAATGAAGTCATTGCTAACCGGGCTATAGAGATTCTTGGCGGGAAAAAGGGTGAGTATTTTAAAGTTCATCCTAACACGCATGTAAATATGGCCCAAAGCACCAATGATGTTTTCCCTACCGCAATCCGAATTGCTTGTCTAAATGTAGCGTTTGATTTGCTCGAATCCTTGGACCGTTTACGCCAGTCTTTTGCAGATAAGGCCCAAGAGTTTGACGGTGTGATAAAAATGGGCAGAACGCATTTGCAAGATGCTGTTCCCATTCGGTTAGGCCAGGAGTTTGCTGCGTATGCCCAGATGTTAGGGCGAGACATTAAGCGGATCAAAGAATCAATACGATCTCTTGAAATAATGAACATGGGAGCTACGGCAGTAGGCACCGGATTAAATGCCGAACCCAAATATATTGCAAAGGTAACAGAGTACTTACGTGAATGGACTCACTTCCCGATGCGGCTCGCCGAAGACCTGGTTGATGGGACACAAAACACGGATGCCTTTATGGAAGTCTCAGGAGCTTTAAGAACCCTAGCTGTAAATCTTTCCAAAATAGCCAATGATTTACGTCTCATGGCTTCAGGTCCACGGACGGGATTAAATGAGCTAAATTTACCGCCTATGCAACCAGGTTCCTCAATAATGCCTGGAAAAGTCAATCCGGTGATTGCGGAAGTGGTCAATCAGGTGGCCTTTCAGGTTCAAGGGAATGATTTTACGATTGGATTAGCCTGTGGGGCTGGACAACTAGAACTTAATGTTATGGAACCGGTTATAGTTTTTAATTTACTTCAATCGTTAGACATCCTACGCAATGTAACTCGAGTTTTTCGGGAACGTTGTGTCACGGGTATTACTGCTAATATAGAGCGTTGTCGTGCAATGGTAGAAAATAGCGTGGGTTTAGTGACAGCTATCAATCCTCATGTAGGGTATGAAGTAGCATCAATGGTGGCTAAAGAGGCAATTACATGTGGTCGACCGGTCTGTGACATTGTATTGGAAAAAGGAGTTCTGACGAAAGAAGAGCTCGATATCATCTTAAACCCGTACGAGATGACCAAGCCAGGTATTGCGGGCGCGGAGTTGTTAAAACGGTAAGGGGAGGGTCGCGAGACACTTGCTCAACACACCTAAAGGTGCTCCAAACTCGAAAGTTCCATTCGAGTTTGGGGCACCTTTAGTGTGCCCGGCTTTCCAAAGAAGAACATTGTCGAACTTGCTTAGTAAAGGGGAAGATGCTAAACTTAAATGTAGGAAAAGGAAAAGTCAGGGACATTTAGTTTGTAGTTGAATGGCTACTTATTTGGAAGGGGAAAGAACTATGGCGGTTGGCCGAAATTCCTCGGGGACAGGTAGAGCAGTCTTACTCATTTTGATCGGTGCTGCCCTTGGGACTTTAGTCGGATTTGGCTTAGAAAAATACGGTATTTTTGCTCCGTTTTTGCGGCCGGCCGTTATTGATGTACCTTCCCATACTTACTTAGATTTCTTTTTCCTCTCGCTCTCGTTTGGTATTCGTATAAGTATCACTATGGCGACGCTTTTGGGAGCATTGGGAGGATATTTATTGTCAAGGAAGGTGTAATATGCTCGTACTTGCTTCTGCATCCCCCCGGAGGGCGATGTTGCTTCGCGAGGGAGGGTATTCCTTTGTAACAGTCAAGGCTTCCGTATCAGAAGTGCTGGCAGAAAGAGTTGTACCTGAGATCGGAGTACGGCAGTTGGCAACACGCAAAGCCCAAGTGGGTATGACACACTGGTTGAAATCAGGGGGAGACACACAAGATATAGTGCTAGGGGCAGACACGATGGTGGTCCTCAACGATCAAATATTGGGGAAACCCACTTCACCTGAGGAAGCAGTTCAAATGCTAGAGAATCTAAGTGGTCGGACTCACGAAGTTTTAACAGGAGTCTCGTTAGTTTCTGGATCGGGAAGGTTCATGGAGGACGTGGTTAAAACAATTGTCCATTTTCGCCAACTCGAAGCGGATGAGATTATGTCTTATGTTGTCAGTGGGGAACCAATGGACAAGGCAGGGGCATATGGAATTCAGGGGGAAGCCGGGCGATTTGTCACGTCCATACAAGGATCCTTAACAAATGTCATTGGTTTACCGATGGAGTATCTTACGGTTCAACTTAAAGCGTGGGGGATTGAGCAGACAAATATCACTTCACGCGAGGTGAATGATGGATTATCAACGTTTGAAGGATTTACCGGAAGAACTTCTACCCCGTGAACGACTTTGCCAATTAGGCCCTGAAGCATTATCAAATCGGGAAATATTGGCCATTTTGTTGCGTACCGGCATCAAAGGTGAAAACGTTTTAACGCTAGCGGAACGTATTTTGGTCAGTGTCGGTGGACTTTCAGGGTTAAGCAAGCTAACAGTCCATGAACTAGCCCAAATACATGGTCTAGGGAAAGCAAAATCTGCCGAAGTGAAAGCAGCCTTAGAATTAGGGCGTCGTTCAGTATCCGTGGATCCGATGTCGAGACCCGTGGTTAATTCTCCCCAGGACGTGGCTCATATTGTAATGGAAGAAATGAGATTCCTGGATCGTGAACATTTTCGAGTGGTTTCTCTATCGACTAAAAATCATGTCTTGGGGATCAGTCCGGTTTCGATTGGTTCGCTCAATTCATCCTTGGTGCACCCACGGGAGTGTTTTAAAGAAGCGATCCGGCGCAACTCAAACGCCATTATTTTATTGCACAATCATCCCAGCGGGGATCCAACTCCCAGTCAGGAAGACATTGAGATCACACGTCGTTTAGCAGACGGGGGAAAGATTCTTGGGATTGAGGTTTTAGATCACGTGATTATCGGAGATAATCGATTTATTAGTTTGAAAGAACGTGGAGTCTTGTAGCGAAGTTCGAGGTTGGAGGTTCGTGGTTCGAATTGTGAATTCGATTCTGCGAATCGAAGAACGGAATGAACTTTGAGGCTAATATTATTGCGAACTTTGTTCGCCTCTATTCGAACCACGAATATCGAATATCGAACATCGATCTTGGAAGGAGTTTTAATATAACAATGTTTAATTATTTTAGCAAGGATTTGGGAATAGATTTAGGAACAGCAAATACAGTAGTTCATGTCAAAGGAAAGGGGATTGTAGTACGGGAACCTTCCGTGGTAGCCATGGATATAACAACAAAGACCCCATTGGCGGTAGGTGATAGTGCTAAGGAAATGATCGGCCGGACCCCTAGTAATATTGTGGCTATAAGACCCTTAAAAGATGGGGTTATCTCAGATTTTAACGTTACACAGAAAATGCTGAAATACTTTATTAGTCGTGCTCTAGGGACCGAACACCCCTTTATCCGGCCGCGTGTGGTTATTTGTGTACCTTCTGGTGTCACCCCTGTAGAGGAACGTGCCGTTAAAGAAGCAGCTATGGCTGCCGGCGCAAAAGAACCGATTATACTAGAAGAACCTATGGCAGCTGCTATTGGTGCTGGACTTCCGGTTAGTGAACCGACGGGGAACATGATCGTGGACATTGGAGGAGGTACAACGGAAGTCGCGGTTATTTCCTTGGGTGGAATCGTCACAAGCCGCTCGATCCGTGTCGCTGGCGATGAAATGGATGATGCGATCATCGCTCATATTAAAAGACGCTATAATCTGATGATCGGTTATCGGACAGCGGAAGCACTCAAGTTTGAAATCGGATATGCGTACATGGCGGAAAAGGGTATGTACACAGTGCGCGGACGTGATTTATTAACGGGGCTTCCGAAAACCATTGAGGTCTCTTCAGAGGAAATTCAAGAGGCACTTCAAGAACCGGTAATGGCCATTGTCGATGCGGTAAAATCTTGTTTGGAAAAAACTCCACCGGAATTATCCTCAGACATCATGGATCGTGGCATTATGATGGCTGGTGGCGGTTCATTATTACGCAACCTTGATCGATTGATCTCAAATCAAACAGGTATCGCGGTGCACTTAGCGGAGGATCCACTATCCTGTGTAGCTATAGGCACAGGACATGTTTTGGAACATGCTGAGATCCTACGGAAAATTGCAGCCTCGCAAAAAAGCTAAAAGCGAGGAGGAATTGTGATGGGGAAAAGAGTAAATTTAACGGGAATTGCGGTTCTCGTTTTCTTTCTGTTGTTAGGCGTACTGATAAGCATTCGTTTAACCGGACTTGGTAGTCATTTCCCCAATCCAATTGGGGGGACCATGCAACGCGTTTTAAGCCCGATAGAACAACCAATTCTTCAGTTGGGGAATGGCATTAAAGAAAATTTCCGGGCCATATGGAACTTCCGGGAGGTGCAAGTCCAAAACGAAGCCCTTCTGAAGAAAGTAGATCAGCTAACAGGGGATAATTTAAAGCTCAAAGAAGAAGTACTGGCAGGTATGCGTTATAATGAACTTGATCAGGGTCAATTCCGCAGTCCCACCCTCGCTAAGTTTGAAAAGGTAGGGGCCAGCGTAATTAATCGTAATCCTACCACTTGGTACCGAACCTTGACCTTAAACCGTGGAAGCATGGATGGGGTCGCCCCAAATGACCCTGTGATCGGGGATTTGGGACTTGTAGGGAAGATCGTGTCCGTTTCACCGACCACCTCGGAAGTTTTGCTAATTCTTGACGGGGAAGGACAAGTAAGTGCCTTGGTGCGCGGAAGTACGGGTAATAGTACGTTCGGAATTGTGCAAGGAAACTATACACGGGGTTCTCGTTTAACTTCGGAAGGGAATTTACAAATGCTCTTTCGCAGAGAAGACGGTGTAAATCCAGGAGATCTTGTACTAACGTCAGGAATCGGTGGGGTTTACCCTAAGGACATCCCGATTGGACAAGTGAAGGAGATTCAGCTTGACCCTTCAGGTTTACTAAAAACAGCCTATATCCAACCACTCATTAACTTTGATGCCTTGGAAGAGGCTTATATTGTTAAACAGGCGGGGGGAAAATAATGCGTTATGTATTGATTGCAGGGATGTTTCTCCTGAGTCTGATATTACCGGGCACACTCTTTCACTTTTGGTCTTGGTCAGGAATAAAACCGGATTTACTTATGCTACTGACGATCTACATCGCCATGCACCATCGGTTGCTGGGAAGCGCGATTTGGGGACTTGGGGCGGGTTTATTCGAAGATTTCTATTTAGGACGCAACGTTGGTATGTATACACTCACCCTTGTGGTGGTCGCCATTTTGAGCAATTGGCTAGCCGAACGATGGTACCGAGAAAATTTTCTATTAACCACCTTTATGGTTTTTCTTGTAACCGCTGTGGGGCAAATTCTAGTTTCTTTTTTAAGTCTAGGAGCTGGGCTCCATTGGTCTTTATCAGATATCGGACGATTGGTAATCGGAGTCTCCCTGTATAATGCCATCTTAGTTCCCCTTACCTACCCATGGATTCACCAATCCTTTGTGCGCGGCTGGCTACGCTATCGACCTAGATATGAACGCTAGCGTTCATATCTCGAAGTTCGATATTCGAGGTTCGAGGTTCGAATTAAGGTGGACGAGTTCGCAAGCATGCAAGTCTGAGGACGGTTCTTGACTTGCATTCGACTCAACATGCATTGACATGCATATTGACGCAATTCTTCTCTCGTGCTCTCGTAGGGGCAATTCATGAATTGAGCGTATATCCTCAAATTAGTTTAATTTCGTTTCTTCGATTCGCAGAATCGAAATCACAATTCGAACCTCGTGCATCGAACCTCGTGCCTCGCAAAAAACGCATCAGGGAGGAGTTTTTTGAATGGATGACAAAGAGCGAAAACCCTATGTTTATCGACTTTGGGGCTTAAGCACTGTAGTGATTCTAGTCTTCTTGATTCTGGGCTCAAACCTTTGGCGTTTGCAGATTGCCCAAGGGTCTTATTATACTGCCATGGCCAAGGGCAACGTCATGAAACTGGTTAAGGTGCCCCCTACACGAGGGGATATTGTGGATAAAAACGGCAAACTCCTAGTAACCAGTGTTCCTGAGTTTGTGCTAAACCTAGACTGGATGGATTTACAACAGGCCAAAAGCGATCAATGGAAAGAGGTTGTCAAGAAATTAGCGGGTTACATCAAACCCTACTGGCCTAACACAAATCAGACCGTGGATTCGATCACGGAGGATATCTTAGCCAATATCCAAAATCACCAGTGGGAACGCTATCGACCCGTGATTATTCTGAATAAGGTCGCACCAGAACTTCAAGCGGTCATCGCGGAACACCAAGAGGAGCTTCCAGGAGTTAGTGTGGAAGCGATTCCTGTGCGTGACTACCCTGAAAAAACATTGGATGGTCAGCTGCTAGGGTATGTCCGTGAAATTGCTGAACCAGAAATTGGCCAGTTGAATAAAAATAAAGATGCGCAACAGGCAGGGTTTGTCTACGCGCAGGGGGATATCGTAGGCAAGATGGGGGTTGAAAAGTCCTATGATTTCTGGTTGCGGGGTAAAGAAGGGGTTCAACAAGTTGAAGTGGATAATCAAGCCCGCCCAGTTTCCAAACAGGTTATCCAAGCCCCAGAAGCAGGAAAGACCGTTCAACTGACGATTGATGCTGACTTACAAAAAACGGTGGATGATAAACTTGATGAAGTCATTGCAAACGTCCAAAAAACTAATCCAACGGCCCATGCCGGGGCGGCCGTGGTGATTGATGTCAACACTGGCAAGGTTCTGGCCATGTCTTCTCGGCCCGCGATGGATCCCAACGATTTGATCGGGATTATTTCGGACGAAATGGCAGATAAGTATTGGCCGCAAGATCCTAAACGTGCTTCACAAGCGGCATCCCTTAACCGGGCATTGTCAGGGGTGTATGCACCAGGTTCGACTTTCAAAATGGTGACAGCGATGGCTTCCTTACAACTCAAAGTGACAACGCCGGAGGAGAAGGTCAATGATGTCATGTCTTCTTTGGGGAACCTTGGTTCTCAGCAACAAGGTGCCGCGGAATGGGGCGGGAATAATTTCGGCGCTGTCAATCTTTCACGAGCGCTTGCCTTGTCTTCTAATATTTATTTTCAAGTGATGGGCCGCCGAGCCTTTGAAGCTAATCCAGAAACGATTGGCCAGATCGCCCATGAATTCGGCTTAGGGGTTGAAAGCGGGATTGATTTACCCGGAGAGGCTAAAGGATTAGCTCCTTCAGCCGAGTGGAAAAAAGCCAATTATGGACCTACGTATGAAAAATCTCGAGATAAAAAACTGGCCAATATTGAGAGTAATTACGCGACCAAACTGGCTGAAGCTCCAGATGCTAAAGCTAAGCAAAAACTGCAAGCCGCAAAAGACTCTGAGATTAATCAGGTTGGTGTATGGTATAAGCAAATGGTCAGTGAATTTGTTGACTGGAAGGTCTATGACAGTCACTTTAATTCGATTGGGCAAGGGTATAACACCTACACCCCATTGCAATTAGCTAATTACGTTTCAACCATGGTGAATGGTGGAAAACACTTTCGACCGTATGTTGTCGATAAACTCTTGGATCCAATTACCGGGAATACGGTTCAGCAATATGAACCCAAGGTTCTAAATACCGTCTCGGTTTCTCCTGATATTCTAGATGCGGTCAAAAAAGGAATGGGCGCGGTTACAACGGGGGAAGGAACGGCTTCCTTTCTGTTCGCGGATGTGCCGGAATTTACGGGGGGAGGTAAAACGGGAACCGCTCAGATCGGCTCCAAGAACACGATTTCCGGAGATATATACAATGGGGTGTTTGTAGCGTTTGCCCCTTATGATCATCCTCAAATTGCCTTTGCCGGGGTCGTTGAATTTGGAGGGCATGGAGGGGATACAGCGGGTTATGTTGCCAAGGCAGCCTTTATGAAATATTTTGGTTGGAAGAGCGCGAATGGAGGCTAAAAAACGAGGAAATTTATCCTCGTTTTTTTTGAGAGTAAAAAGGGAAATGGGACAACCTTGTAGAATTTATAGTAAGCATTGAATTATGACAAGCAATGGGGGATTGGTGCAGGTTGACACGGACTGAACATGTGGCACTTAAAGGAACCCGCGAAGGATTGGTATTATACCTTGATCCTGCCGCGGACTTTAGATTGCTAATGAACGAACTGGATAATCTTTTGAAAAACTCTGAACAATTCCTCCAAGGCGCGAACGTCCGGTGCTATGCAGGAAAAAAAGAATTTTCTGAGGATGAACAAGAAAATCTGACGGCTATTTTGCGAGAAAATCACTTAGAACTTGCAGGATGGTTATCCACAGAAGAGGTCTACGTCCCTGGCAAGACTCAGTCCTACGCAAACGAGGAGCGAGATGCTCGTCTTTGGGAGGAAGGGATGTCGGAAGGCCGCTGTCTCTTTATGGAACGAACCCTTCGTTCAGGAAAAAGTGTGCAATTTGAAGGGCATGTGATCGTGCAGGGAGACGTGAATCCTGGTGCAGAAATCATAGCCACGGGTAACATCGTTGTCCTAGGCTCACTCAGGGGAGTTGCCCATGCAGGAGCAATGGGTAACCGAAAAGCCTCTGTGAGCGCCTATCATTTGGCGCCCACTCAACTGCGGATTGCGGACTTGGTAACCAGGGCTCCAGATGATGAAACCGACGGACGAGGACCGGAGATAGCTAGAATCAAAGATGACCAATTAACGGTAGAAGCAGCTGGTATGAATGGTTGGCGAGGCAAAGCTCGATAACGCGATGTTCGAGGTTCGTGGTTCGAACTTTGAATTCGATTCTGCGAATCGAAGAACGGAATTGATCTTTTTGGCTTAAAATTTTCTGCGAACATTGTTCGCTTCGATTCGAACATCGAACATCGAACATCGAAAATCGATTAGGAAAGGTAGGTCTAACTATGGGTGAGGTAATCGTTGTAACTTCCGGAAAAGGGGGCGTAGGCAAGACGACAACATCCGCAAACATCGGGACTGGTTTAGCTGCTGAGGGGCATAAAGTCGTCCTAGTTGATACGGATATTGGTTTGCGCAACCTTGATGTTGTGATGGGACTTGAAAATCGAATCGTTTACGATTTGGTGGATGTAACGAGTGGAAATTGTCGTTTAAAACAAGCACTTATTAAAGATAAGCGTTTTTCAAACCTTTTTTTGTTACCAGCCGCCCAAACGAAAGATAAAACCGCAGTTAGTCCAGAACAGATGAAGATATTGGCCAAAGAACTCAAAGAAGAGTTTGATTATGCGATTATTGACTGTCCAGCAGGAATCGAACAAGGCTTTCGCAACGCAATCGCGGGCGCTGACCGAGCGGTCGTAGTTTGCACGCCCGAAGTGAGTGCAGTGCGTGATGCGGACCGCATTATCGGTTTATTAGAAGCGTCCGAGTTGAGAAATCCAAAGTTAATTATCAACCGCCTCCGCCCAGCAATGGTAAAACGTGGAGACATGATGGATATTTCAGACATCCTGGATATTTTAGCCATCGAATTAATTGGGGTTGTTCCGGAAGATGAGAGTATTGTGGTCTCCACAAACCGTGGGGAGCCCGCTGTTATGGATCAAGGGTCAAAAGCTGGAGAGGCTTACCGGCGCATTACAAGACGGATTAAAGGAGAAGACGTACCCCTAATGAACCTTGAGGTACCCTCCGGAATCATGGATAGACTAAAAAGACTCGTTGGGATTCGCTAAACCGTTCGGTACTGAGAGGAGGAATCGTCCTTGTTAGAATTTATCAGCCGGATGCTTGGCAGGGAAAGCGCCTCGAGCAAGACAGTCGCAAAAGAACGCCTTCGGCTCGTCTTGGTGCATGACCGCGCTAGCATATCGCCTGCCATGCTAAACAGACTAAGGGAAGATTTGGTCAAAGTAATCTCTAACTACATGGAGATTGATGAAGCGGCACTCGAGTTCAATCTATGTCAAGACGATCGAGAAGTGGCCTTAGTCGCTAACATTCCCGTCGTGAAGATGAAACGAGACTACGCATCCAAGGGGTAAGCGAGGTTCGAGGTTCGAGGTTCGAGGTTCGATATCGAAGCGAACAAAGTTCGCGGAATAATTAATTTTTTTCCGTTCTTCTGGGGGCGCAACAAACTTTGAAGTTTGTTGCGCCCCTTGTTTCTATTTAATTCCGTTCTTCGATTCGCAGAATCGAATTCACAATTCGTACCTCGTGCCTCGTGCCTCTCGCCTCGCGGTATGTTATAATAATTAGGTATCGCTACAAAAATCACAGGGAGATATAATCGTGGATAGACGAGCTTTAAGGAACTTAGACTTTTTATTTATCTTATTCACATTGTTATTACTAGCAGCCAGTCTGATAATTTTAAGCACCGCTTCGATCAGTGTGATTAAATCAAGCCCCCTACACTATGTTGAAACGCAAACTGTTTGGATTTTAACTGGGATCATCATTGCAATGGTCGTGGGCGCCATTGATTATCAAAAATGGCAACATTTCCGCTGGTGGATTTATGGATTTAACTTGGTGTTGCTCTTAGCAGTTATCCTTTTCGGGGACACGGCCAAAGGGGCGACTCGCTGGATTTATCTTACATCTTCGATCGGAATCCAACCGTCGGAGTTCGCCAAGATTTTCATTATTTTAACCTTTGCCGATTTCTTAGCCAAGCGAGAAGGTAGACTAAATAATGTTACTGATTTCATACCACCGTTTTTGTTTATTTTATTACCCATGCTCCTTATTTTTAAGCAACCTGACCTAGGAACGACCTTAGTTTTCGTGGCAATTTTCATCGGAATGATGTTTGTGGCAGGGGCAAATCCTTGGAAATTTGGGGGCCTTATCTTAGGGGGGGTAGTCATCATGGGAGGTGCGCTTTGGCTTCACTTCTCAACGAGTTTACCAAAGTGGCTACAATGGGCTCAAGGACTCCCGCTTCCCCTACAAGAATATCAATTAAAGCGCTTAACGATTTTTATGAATCCTGCGGCAGATAAGACCGGAGACGGTTTTCATATTCTTCAATCCCTATGGGCGATTGGATCTGGAGAGCTATGGGGTAAAGGGTATCGAATGGGAACCCAAGGCCAGTTAAATTTCTTACCTGAGCACCATACCGACTTCATTTTCTCGGTGGTTGGAGAAGAGTTTGGCTTTATCGGAACGATTACGCTACTCTTCTTGTTTTTGATCTTTTTACTGCGCGCCATCAGTATTGCCATGAAAGCTCGAGATATGTATGGGATGTTAATTGTCTCGGGCGTAGTTTCTATGTTCACCTTCCATATTCTTATCAATGTCGGAATGACCTCTGGGATTATGCCAGTCACAGGAATTCCACTCCCGCTGATTAGTGCTGGAGGGAGTGCCATGTGGTCCAACATGGCGTCGATCGGGCTGTTGTTAAGTGTCAATTTAAGACATCAAAGGCGAATGTTTTGATCGAGGTTCGAGGTTCGAGGTTCGAGGTTCGAGGTTCGAAGTTCGAGGTTCGAATCGAAGCGAACAGAGTTCGCACAATAATAAAACCTTCAGCCTAATCTCCAAGTTTAGTTCAATTCCGTTTTTCGATTCATAGAATCGAAATCACAAATCGATCCACGAACCTCGAATATCGAACCTCGCAAAAGAAATAGAACTGCATCGCAGTTCTATTTCTTTTGCTTTCGCGTAGACTATAAAGGGAATGTACGAGCCTGAATCGAGGTTCGAGGTTCGAAGCTCGAACTTTGAAGCGAACAGAGTTCGCAGAGTATTTAAAACCTTTAGATCTAATTCAGAATTTAAGTTTATTTCTAAGTGCTATTTCTAAGTTCAATTCCGTTCTTCGATTCGTAGAATCGAAATCACAATTCGAACCTCGAACCTCGATCCTCGAACTTCGACAAGGGGGGTAAAGTGGGATGGATCCTTTTGAACGTTGGGATGACTGGGAGTGGGAGCGGGCAATCCAAGAAGTGGGAAAAGAACAAGGACGGGGCCGATCTGTACCATCTAACCATACCACTGGGAAGTTTCGAAGACCTGTAAAGAGGGGCTGGAGAGATCTTCTGAACCATTGGAATGGAACCCAAAAGCGGACTCTCTTAACAGCGTTACTTTTTTGTTAATTTTCTTCAGTGCTAATAGTGCAGACCCCTTTTCACAAACGCTTCATTCCGTTTACCGGAGTGCCATGGAGTCGGGTAATTATTATCAGGTTATGAATGGTATGGCTAAAGAAGCTCTATCTTTGGGAGGAGTCGCAAGCGAAAGTACAGCAGTTGATGTTAAGATGAAAGGGCAATTTTTACCCCCCATTTCCGGTCCGGTGATGGCTGCCTTTGGAGAAGTAGGAGAAGGTGGGAGCAACTCCGCGGGGTCGGTTCATAACGG
>NZ_JYNH01000132.1 GCF_000960765.1 Desulfosporosinus sp. I2
AAACTATAGAAGGATATATGGCTCGCCATACAATTTTTTCTGGATTAAGGGGAGTTGGGAAAACCGTACTATTAACTAAAATAGAGAAACTTATCGAAGATAGTGAGTCTATCTTATATGAGCATATTGAATGTGACAGATCTTCAAAGTTTTCAAAAGATATAACAATTGCTGTTAAAAAAATTGTTAATAAATTAAGCATCCTAGCTAAATCAAAAGATGCAATTAAGAACACATTTGCTATATTAAAAGCCTTTACGTTAACATGGAATCCTACTGAAAACACACTTGCTTTAGGTATGAGTGGGGAAACTGCACTTGGTACGGCAGACACAGGTGACTTATCAAATGACCTTACAGAATTGTTTATTTCGGTAGGAGAAATTGCTAAAAAAAATAGAAAGTGTATTTGTTTTATATTAGACGAAATACAGGATTTACAAAAAAATGAATTATCAGCCCTAATACGTGCAACACATAGGATAAATCAATTACAATTACCAATAATTATTATTGGAGCAGGAATTCCAACTATTCTTAGAATATCGGGTGAAGCAAAATCATATTCAGAAAGGTTATTTAACTTTATAGAAATTACTTCTCTCAAGAATGATGATGCCGTTTCTGCTTTAGTTGAACCAGCAAAATCTCAAAATGTGAATTATACAAAAGACGCATTTGAGGCCGTTGTTGAAAGGACAGGAGGATATCCTTTTTTCATTCAGGAATATGGACAATGTGTTTGGAACTATATTTCAGATGATGTCATTGATATAGATGGTGTAAATAGTTCATATCCCGAATATTTATCCAAATTAGATGATAGTTTTTTTAAGGTAAGATATAATCGTACAACTCCAAAAGAAAAAGAATTTTTATTTGCCATGGAAAAATGTAATTCCTATCCTTGTCAAATGTCTCAAGTAGCCTCGTATATGAACCAAAAACCTAGATCTATTTCTCTTTTTAGAAATAATTTAATAAATAAAGGTTTAATATATGCTCCTTCACATGGAGAAGTAGATTTTACTGTGCCTCAATTTGATTCATATTTAAAAAGAGTTAAATAATTAAAGAACGTCAAAGTAAAGAATAATGAATGATACGAAAAAATATCTGCGTGTATAAATGAAGTGAATAAATCACAAAGGTAGATTTTCAAAGACCTTCGAAAAATCGAGGTCTTTTTTCATACCAAAAAAATATTCATATCCACATGCAAACTGTTCCAAATGAAGCAGGTACTTTGTTACGGTTGGCCTTGAAATATTCAAGCTATTTGCGATAGATCGTTTGGATTCTCCATTGATAAATCGGGTACGAATTGCTTAATAAATGTCCACTTCATTTATCACACCTTTCATTCCTCCCCGCAGAATATTTGATATTATTCTACAAGGTTTTTATGACAAGTGGTAAACTCCCTATAGAATAACATAGCTCATTACTTGAATGTGCCCCTGTTGACATTACAACCGGCACGGTGCAGGAAAAATTTGAATCGGTGCTCTTTGAAGTGCTGGATGATCATTAACTATTAAAGGAGAATCAATCATGGCTGAAAACACAGGAAACATATCTGGATTCCAAGATGTCATAACCCGCACTATTAAGTACATGGAAATAGGCATATATGATTACCGTAAAACCCATGAATCACTTCTTGATATGACACGCAGGACTCTGAATGCAATAGAAAAGAACGGTACAATAGACGCAGACAAATGGGTTTTAGTGTATGCGGGGCCGAATGCCTCGGGTAAGTCGACAATTGCAGCGAAACTCAATCAAGAACTGATGCTACCTTTTGTGAATCCCGATATGTTAGCGAAACTCTGCTATAGTCACATAGAAGATGAAGAGACTCGATATCGAGTTCATGCAATGCCGCATGCGGAATTGTTGAGAAAGAATTTTGCACAATCCGGGTCTAGCTTTTCGTTTGAAACAGTCTTCTCAGATCCGAGGAAACTGAACGAGATAGATATTCTTAGACGCTGTGGATACAGAATTGGCACGGTTTGGTTGTGTACAGAAAACCCTGCCATAAACGAAGCAAGGGCGTTAATCCGAGAGGCAGAAGGGGGGCATCATGTCCCGCCTGACAAGATTATCACCCGCTATTACAAAAGCATGAACAATCTTAATGGATTGTTGCAATTGTCTGATAAAGCCGTCGTTATTGACAATAGTTGTCCAATGCCAATTGTTTTGATTGAAAAAAGTCAGGGGGAGTATCATTCGAGTAATGAAGGATTCAATTCCCAATGGATTCATACATATATCCCATTATTGAATGAACCTGCTCAATTTTAGCAGCCACAGAGAACCCGGAGATTCCGGGTTCTCTGGTTTCTTTTTCCAGCGATTGATCCTTCTGAGCATTTGCTTTGGATTCAAGAATGCGCTTATGATTTGCTTTGAGTAATTCATGGGTTTTCTGAATTTTGTCAAATAAGGGCTTATACCCTTCTTTCAATTTATTGGTGTTTAATCACCCATAAGATACCCCCCAATTATATGATATTGATTTCCAAGCCTTCAAGGCCCCGTAATTGATCAATCCTTGTTAATAGAGAATGATATTTGCCGCGCAGTAACTCCAGCTCAGTGTCTTTTTCAGCGATCTCTGATTCGTATTTCTTAATTCTGTTATTCTTCCGTTCCAATGCGATTTCAAGGTCTTGCTTCTTGGATTTTTCCATTTCCAACTGTTTTAGAAGTTCAGCATTGCTCTTTTCCAGCACTTCATTGCTACTGATTGAACTACGTGTTGATGTGGTCTTCCGCCATTCCGGCTCGTTAATCAGTATTGCTTGGACATGAGGTTTATAGAAGACGGCATTGCTGAGTCCTGTCAACTTGCACAACTGAGATATCGTAAGTTTTTCTCCTGTTGAGCGAATATCTTGAATGGCGGTTTTAATTTTTTCAAGCGTGGCTGCACGCTTGCCTTCATAGACTTTTTCGAGTGCCTTTTGAGTATTACTGTTTCTCATAAATGCGATCTTTTCCTTTCGGATGTTATTTTTTCAATGACTCTTTGGTTTGCTCGGATTTGCTTCTGGGCAGTTTCTATCAAAAAATTATATTTAACCGACTTAGCGGTATTTAGCTTTTTTTCCCACTCATTGAGCTGATTTTGAAAATAGGGCAAATCCTCGGCATTTGGTGTGAAGTTTACACATTCCAAGCAATCAAAAACTTTCACATTACAGTTTGATATGTCTGAGCAAATGCCAATGTTTCCGATCTGGTGTGAAAAAGGTTTTGACAGAATTCCTGTCCACACACGCGTTTGTGAGGTCTTGATAATTTTTCCCTTGAAGTTGAGGCTTTCTTCACCACTGATTTGTTCTCTGAGCAGCTTGCCCTTTTCAATGCGTCGTTCATTGCTATAATGCCAATAGGCCTGATAGGGCATAGTTACATTTTTATGCCCTAAAAGGTAACATATCTCTAACAAGTTGAAAAATCCTGAATTCAAGCGTTCGGTGATGGCATTATGACGAAATTGGTGACTGGACAGTGTATAGGGTTGGCCACTGATGTCAACTATGCCTTTTCTAAGACAATGCCTTTGTATCCAAGCATTGAATACATCATATTTGATCAAAGTGAGAGGCCTATTTTGTTCGAAAAAGGAGTCCAATTTCCTGTGATACATTTTGGGTCTGTGTATGAATAAGAAGCCTTGATCTGCACCTTTGGCTTCGGCCTGCAATGATTGTGCTATTGCAATCTGTTCTCTGATAGTGTCTATAAGACCTTTGGCTATGCCGGAATATTCAATAATGATACCTTTGAATTCACCCCGATAATATTGGCCGCTTTGCTTGAATGTAGGAATGCAGAGCATATAGCGTCGATGGCCTATGTCTGTCAAACAATCGATTTTCATTGACAAGACTTCGGTGATCCGGTTCGGAATCAGACGCAAGATCCAATAGATACATTGATATTCTATCGGGATGTTGTCGTTTAGAAAAAGTGTGTCTAATTGCTCAATAACATTTTGAGGAACCAGCTTATTTCCATTATGATATCTAGATTCATCGGGAATATCCTGTCTTTCGAGGGCATCGTGCAATTCGACAAGGTTTGCATACTTTAGGTAAAGCATCAGGTTTTTTAAAACCCTGGCTTTTGTTTGTTCGTCAAGTTGACTGTTCATAATATAATGGTAATACATGGGCGCGATTGATGATTGAAGATCACGCATTGCAAAAACGCAATTGTGGCTCTGACAAAAGCGTAATAACTGCTTTATAGCATAAAGACGCCCAAGAATAGATGCGCTGGAATAGTTGGAGACAAGGAGATTCAGTACATAGGCCTTGACTGTCATCACGTCACGAGAATGATATGGGGCAAAAATAAATTGATGGTTTGAGACTCTGACATTCCGTCCTGTGTATCTTTTATCAAGAATCCATTTGGAATCATAAAAGCGACTGAAGGTTGAATAAGTTTTGAGGATTTGCTCATACTCATCGATACTTTGTCCACCCAAATCCATTTTGATTGTATTTGCCTGATTCGCCAGATTATTTGACATGAGTTACTCCTTCAATTCTTTCAATAATCTTATTTTGCCAGTATGCAATCTGGGACTCCTCTTGATACTCTGTAAACTTTGAGTACTCATCTTTTTTGATCCCTAAATCATCATATAGTCTTTCCAATTGGAGAAGGCGCTCTGAATTACTACTGTACAGGAATTTCCATTTTTCAAGATGCTCTTCACTGAGGCAAAGTTTTGAACATTGTAGGCATTGCATACGGTCACTGATATGGCATTTTGAATCTGAAGCTGTACTATTGCAGATTCCCAGCGGTACTTTTCGATCTTGTAGTAGATATTCATGGTATAGCATCATGTGTTGGTCTTTAGTCAGCGATTTCAGATGTTCTTCACCAATCATGTGTTTAAATTGTTCTCTAAAGAATTCAGTATTCTTAGTTGCTGTCTTCATTTTGTCGGCTTCAGCATAGTATTTTCCTGTTGTATCAGGTGTGAAGTGTCCCAAATAGGCCTGCACCTCGTATAATGTGGCACTCGCTTGTATGAGTTTGATGGCGACGGACTTTCGGACACTTCGTGATGAAAATGTCCAATAGTCACCATTCTCCATGACAATGTCATTTTCTTTGATAAGATTATTCATGGCGGTATTGAAAATTGAAGGGGTTATGGCTACATAGGTGTCGTGATGGATATTGAAAAAGACGTCTTTGGTTCCAGCGCGTGTTCTTTCTGGTTCCGTTTCATCGATATAGCGGATCAATGCATCCCTCAGATCTTTGGGGATCATTTTTTCTTCATACTTTGGTAAACCTGATTTCATACGTGCTTTTTCAACTTTAAAGGGGATATAGCGAATGACTGGAGTGTCTGTTGTGTCAATATATACATCATCAATCTGTAAAGACGAGATTTCCTTCATACGGCATCCTGTTATAATCAGGAGCTCGTAGATGAGCAAATGCTTCATAGGTAACTTGCTTTTGTGGCAGTCTATTCCAAAGGCAACTATGTCGGGGATAACCTCTGTGTTTTTAGATAACATATAGGAATTTTTTAAGTGGATAGAATCGCAAGGGTTAATGTCGATCCTATGGAGATATGATGTATTTCGACGATAGCACTCCATGATAGCTGACAAAACTGCCATAAGTGTCTTCAACGTACTGATGGAATTCTCCCGCTCGCTTTGCAGGAAGTGCAAAATCATATAGATATGTTCTTTGGTGATATCCGCTAACTTTTGTACCCCAAAGCGTTTTTCCATCAAAACTAGTGTTTTGATCAACTTTTGGATCTCTACGGCTCTACATCCTGCTCGTGAAAGATTGTAATAAATTTTGAAGAACTGTTTGACTTCATCTCGTAGGATTGAGCTTTTAAGGAAATCGAAGCGGATAATAGCGCTGCGGCAGCTGTTACTGTATTTATAGAAAATTGTTATTCGGTCTTTGTTGCTGTTAATCTCGGCAATATTGTTTACAATGTACTCTTCGCCAGCGATTATGATTCGTTTCTTTATATGTTGCTCTATTGCTTTATAATAGCGAATGCGTCGGAGGCTGTTATAATTGTCGATAATGTTAGCCTTACTTGTGCCTAATAATATGCAATATACTCGTAGTTTAGAAATCTTTACTCGCTTGGAAATTAGTCGTTTAATTATGGTTTCCACTTGCTCTATTGCTTGAGCTTCAGATAAATCATCAAAAATGAAAGCATCAAAACCGACGATGCGCTTCTCGTTGATTATTGTTGCCTGTACATCATAATCGAGTATTTTGTAGATATTTCTTCGATTCTTATAGGTTTTGAAGTTACTCCCATATTCTTTGAACCAAACGGTATAGAATCCTTTAATTAGTGTTTTTGGTACCCTTGTGGCCCGCCAGCTATGCAACAAGCTATGAAAGGTAAAACCGAAGATTTTTTTAGAGGCCCGTTGAATATCTACAGTCACGTATTCTGAATTAGCCTCACGATATGTTTTCAGACATTCCTGCAAGTAAGCTTCGAAGTGATCCTGACCGTATGCTGAAACGATATGTTCTACAAAACCAATTGCCGAGTTCTTGCCATAGTTCCTATTGAATCGTTGATAGGGTACATCAAGGTATTTGAATTGCTTAAGGTGTTCTATGAACTCACGTTTAAATTCCATTGAGACAAAGTTATAATTATCATGCAAATTGTGGTAAGCGGTTTCAATTATTTTGCAAAAAACACTGGCGCGTGAGAATGTATTACGTTCATAAATAGAAGTGATTGCAATTCCGAATACTGAACGGACAATTGTGCGCCTCCCAAAGCTTGTGGACTGTTCGTATAAGTGCTTCTGATATGTTTCACAGATGTATGTTGTAATTTCAGATTCATCATATTTTGAAAAGATAACCACCATCAGATAGGACATTATTCTGAATTGACCACAATCGTATAGTATATCCAGCGCTATACCTAGTGGTTCTCGGTTGCTAATTGCTATGGCAAAGGCTGCAATAGTTTCGGAGTCGGTTCCGATTGCTAAATAACGGTCATTGGTAAATTTGAATTCACCCTCCTGTACGAGTGCTTTTTTTGTGTGTTTTTTACCAAATGCTTGTGTTACCCGTCTAAAGGTATCTGAGAAGCGTTGACCTTTGTGGACAGAGATTGATACGGATATATCTTTGCCGAAAAATAGCTTTGAATAGTCACGTTTGTTATTTTGTCTAGGTAAGATGAGTGCGCCATTGGCATATGACTTTTCTAATAGGGATTGGATATAATGCTCTAAATCCTCTTCGGAATAATGAAGGGACACGTAGCTGTCCAAATACGTTAGTGGATCAATTTTTTTATAGGAGATGAAGCATTCAAAAAACGATTTTAATGGCAAGGTGTTATCGATAGCTTTCTGAATCTCATGATATAATTCCAAATCTTCATTGGTTTTTTGTAACTCTATCTGCCTCTTCTTTAATCGCTCGTTTCTAAGATCTATGGCCACAGAACCCAGAATGCGAACGATAGGTTCAGGTGTTTGATCGTGGAGTAATGTTGAATAACAAAGACCGTAGATATATCTTGAAGCAATATTCTGGTTGATATTTCCATTCAGAAATGGCACTTGATCTAAGTTGATTGAAGTCGTCAAGGTTTCATAATAGTACTTATAGATGTCTTCTGGCTTATAAAATGTATCCAATGTCCTGAAAATAAAGACAAGATAGCCAAGTTGAGCAATATGCGTTTTGTAATAATCAATTAAGAGCTTCAAAGGTTTGCGTTCTCTGATGAGCTCATCCATTAACGCTCTTAATGAATCTTCATGACCGGAATAGTAGCGTTCTGCTCGGATTTGCTTGTATTCGGTTTCGATTGTTTTAAGTGCTTTTCGATAAGGTAGGTAAATACACCCGTACTTCTCTTTGTTTCTGGCGAATTGGATAAGTAAACAGCTTCCAAAAAAGTATTTAGTCATAAACCTGTCTGTAAGATTAGTTCGAGGATTGATGAGCTTGCTTTCAATTCCCTTTTGTATAGTGTTATAAAAATAGGATTCCAATGTAGACTCAGATATAGATTTAAAAGCTTGAATAAAATGCTCTATAGAAACGTTTTTTTTATTATAAATACTTTTGTAATTTGCCACACAATCAATAAAGGTGTTATGGGTTCTACTAATTCGTGCAAAATTCTTAAGCCAATAGGAGGCATAACTACTCATTTGTAATGCTCCTCCTTTGTTCTTCAATAAGCTTCATTAGTTTCTTCTTGGTTCGAATATCCCGTGTATTGATATAAGGCTGAATGCTTGTTGGAGATTTCCATCTGAATTGCTGTAGAACATCATTTTGTGAGATGTTTGCTTCGGGGTTCTCCGATTGAGCATGCAGCATGTCCATAACGGCAGTGCTTCTGCCGCTGTGGGTGCGGATTTCTGAAGGATCAAAACCGGCCCGTTTGGCGGCCCGCTTCAAAATGGTCAGAAAGTTACGATAAGTCAAAGGTGCTCCGATTTTGGCGCCAGCTTTGATATTCAGGAACAATGCTGTGGGATAATGACCTTGCTTTAATGCTTCTGCCAGAACAGAATCTCTTTCATTAAATAGATAATTGTCCAACAATTGAATAGAACGATTACTCAGCGGTACGGAAATATTGACTTTTCCGGTTGGCTTTCCTTTACTTGCATATAAGCTGACCACGCCATCTGAAGGTACATAGTCTTGAATGCGAAGAGATAGGATTTCACCAATTCTCAAGCTGTCACACGATAGAGAAAAAATTGCTTGATCACGTAATGTCGGCAAATGTGAGAGGATGGTCGTTTGTTCTTCAGGTGAATACCATTTGTGATGATTACGGCAATCCTTTGCTCTTAATCGGTTTTCATCAATTAAGGATGAGACGGGTTTTGACCAGATTTGACCATAGTAAAACGAATGCTTATTGGTTTTACTAACGATTTCCAGCTGCACTTTAATATCCATTTTGGAAGAGAGAAATTGATAGAATTTGACCAACAGCCCGTGATAGGCATTCAATGTTGAATAACTGATTTGCCCACCTTGAATGTAGTAAAAATCCGTACTGCTTAAGCCAAAAGCCAGCCAGTAAAAGAAGTCATGAATGTCCTTGTTGGTGACTTCGGCATATTCTTTTTGCTTGATATCGATCATATAATTGAGAAATTTGCAGAGCTTATATGCATACTGCTTTCCTGTGTTTTCAGACCTTCTCCCAGCGACTCTCAAAAATCTATTGGGAAAATAGGGATAGCGCTCATAGGAAGCATGAAAAATCAAATACTCAGTTCTTAAACCAATATCTGGTGTAAAAAAGCGTGCTTTCATGACAATGTACGATGCTTTTGTTGATGACATATCTACCTCCAAGACAAAAAATAAAGACAGTATTTAAAGTGTTGACACGGTATGCCTTCAACCGCGTTTTTTTAAATACTGTCTTAATAAAATGCTTTATTAAATTAAAACTAGTCTATCAAAATTTAAATTGACTGTCAATTTGTTGTGTACAATTGTATAATTATTCTGGCGCAAGGGTCTGAACCGTATTTCAATTGAATCTATGATAATCGTGAGTAGTTGGTACGTAAAACTTGTCCCAGAATAACAACCTTAATATCTTGATAAGCTGTATAATGAAGGGCATTAAAGATATCATGCATATTCGGGTAAATTGTCTTTATCCTGTATTCTGTTATTAAAAACTGTCTTAAGGTTTGATAATATTCTTTATTAAATTCTTCACTTAATAAGTTCTGCCAATCGTTGCTGAAAATAATCATAACTATCACCCGTATAAATTATATCATATTTTTGGCGTGGAACTCATCCTGCTCTCCGAAGCTTTTCGCGCATTTGTATAACAATCTTCGCAGAGAACATTTTTGTTAAGTCTCCTGACAGCATGTAATCAGTCACAATACCCGCAATCAATCCCCAAAAAGGTGCTCCGACTCCAGCAATTGATATGCCGGATAAGGTAACCAAAAAAGTAATCAACGCAGCTTCCTTTTGGGTATCTTCCTTCATGGCAGAGGCTAGACTTGAAGCTATCGAGCCAAATAGCGCTAATCCTGTAATTACAATGATCAATTCACTAGGGAAGATTGCAAAAACAGACACGATGGTAGCACCAAAAATACCAAAGATAATATAAAAAAGACCCGCTGAAATTCCAGCTATATAGCGTTTATCCGGATCACTATGGGCCTCCTTCCCAGTACAGATCGCGGCAATGAGCGCTGACAAATTGATACCGTGTGCCCCAAACGGAGCAAATAGGATTGAAGCAATCCCCGTGGTAATAATCAGCGGATTTACCGGAGTATCGTATCCATCAGCCCTTAACACCCCAAAGCCCGTAGCATTTTGCGAAGCCATAGTTACAATACAGAGGGGTATACCTAGACCTAGCAGCGAACTCAGTGAAAATGTGGGTGTTGTAAAGATTGGATGAACGAGAAATACACTGACCCCTTTAAGGGTTACTATGTTTAGACCATATGAAATCAATAGACCCAGAAGCAAACTTGTAACGACTGCGTAGCGCGGAAACCAGCGTTTGGACACCAGATACCCGAATATCATGGGTAGCGCTAGCATAGGCAACTGTTTTGAGGAAACAAAGACATCTACGCCAAACTTAAGTAGAATCCCCGCGAGCATCGCTGTGATGATCGCGTAAGGAATCCGTTTCATCAAAGAAGAGAAAAGACCTGTAAATCCGAGAATAGTAATAAGGACCCCCGCGAAAATAAAGGCACCAATCGAGTCTGAATAGGCATAAGCACTCCACCCCGAGATTAACATAACTGCCCCCGGTGTTGACCAGGCAGTGATAACGGGTGCCTTGAATCGAATACTTAAGATAATGGACGTCAGGCCACTAGCAACAGATATGGCCCATATCCACGATGATAGATTAGAACTACTTAAGTCTATGGCCTTAGCCGCTTGAAAAATCAGCAATACGGGTCCCGCAAACCCAACCGTAACGGCAATTAACCCAGCGACAACAGCTGAGATCGAAGTATCAGACCAGACTTTTTTTAAGGAATACTATAAAATTATTCATGCCTAAAAATTCCCTTCTATAAGTTTTTGAGCGTTATAACGCACATTTTTTAAAGTATATCATGTGTACGTTATAACGCTCAATAGTTTTCAGAAATTAATTTTTCCAAGCCAAGATTTGAACACCATTATGACTCGAACAAGGATTTCGAAATTAGAACAACGCCATAAATGGCTATGTGTCGTAATAGCAGCGCCATGATGGCACCAGTCAGTTATCCGGTCTGACTCATACCTAGAAAAACACGACTAAGCAAGTTGCTAGTCGTGTTTCATCAAATCTCTACAGCCATATTTCCGTTACGAGAAATAGTAAATTAAATGATGGAAACTGGTGAGTTGATCGGAAAGATTTCGATAAATGTGTTCTTGATTGGCTAAATATCGGATAGCATCCCCTTTATTTAATAAATATACATTTTCTCCGATAACTATTTCTAGGGTTCCTTCAATCAGGCTGATATATTCTTCAACCCCCTCGTCATGAGGGGGTGATCTATGGGTACAGTCTGGTTCAAGTTCAATAATGAACACTTCAAAGCCTCTATTGCTATCAAAAATGAATTGTGGATATATTCTCATCTGCCCATTTTCTTCAACGATTGGCTTAATATCTGAGTGGTGTATAAAAAGGGTCTCTTTATCTTCCTCTCCATTAGCTAAAAGGGAGGAAAACGATACTTTTAGCCCTGTTGCGATTTTCCAAAGGACGTTTACTGAGGGAGTAGACTCCCCTCTTTCAATCTGCCCCAACATTGCTTTACTAACGCTTGTTAATTCAGCCACTTTGTCTAGACTTAGTCTCCGTTTTTTTCTTACGCTATTTAGGTTTTTCCCAATCGTCAATCTCATTTTCGATACTCCATGCTACTCTGTCTTTTCTCCAAGTAGCTGCATTAAGGTTTCTTGTTCTTCTTTAAGCTTTGCAAGTTCATCGGCTAAATTCAGAGCGGTTAAAACGGCAATCTGCTGAACGTTCAAACGAGGTAGCCTCTGAGCAATCAGACGCATTTTGTTGTCGACATCATGCGCTAATCCTAGGATAGATGATGCTGTCCCATCACCGCGGACCACATGTTTTTCCCCAAAAATCTCAACGGTGATTTTGACTGATTCATGTGCCACAATTTCCCCTCGCTCTCTCTTTGTCCTACTAGTCAGAGTATACTTTCAAGACGGTCCCTTCTAGCCTTCTTGGCACCTTGCCATCATTGTCTACATCTTTTTGTCTATTTTCGCCACTCCGCGCCAAATTCCTGCTGAATTCCATCTAATATACGCGAATTTAGTAGGTTTACTTCCTCATCCGTTAAAGTTCGTTCTAAGGACTGGTATCGCAATGAGAACGCTAGACTTTTATGGTCATCCGGTATCGGCTTTCCGGTATAGACATCAAAGACCTCAACTTGTTGTAATAATTCCCCACCAAGCTTAAGGATCCTAGCCATCACTGCTTCAGCCGAGATCTCCATAGACACTACAACTGCTAAATCTCTTTGAATCGCTGGAAAACGCGGGATTGAATAAGCACGAACAGTTTGTCTCATCTGCTCTAGCATTGGGGGCAATTCTAATTGGAAGACGACCACCCGCTCAAGGCCCCACTCTTTTTCCAAAGAAGGATGCATTTCGCCGAGGAACCCAATACATTGCTTCTTTAAGTAAATATCGGCTGAGCGACCAGGGTGTAACAAACTATTATTTTTTGCTACACGATACTCCAATTTAAGTCCAAATTCCAAAGCCACTTCTTCTAAGATACCCTTAAGATAGTAAAAATCTTTGTTGATGGGCTGATTAAGCCAATGCCTTCCGCTCTTACCCACTGCAACC
>NZ_JYNH01000133.1 GCF_000960765.1 Desulfosporosinus sp. I2
GGAGTTGCTGCTGGAGTTGCCGCTGGAGTTGCTGCCGGAGTTGCTGCTGGAGTTGCTACCGGTGTTGCTGCGGTATTCATGTTCATGACCATCGGATTAGGATCGTTCGCAATCCAGTCGGCTATTTGTTGCTGGTAGGTTGTGGAAGTGGCAGCACCGGCTACACCGACTGCACCAACTATTAAACCAAGTGATAAGGCACTTACCAAAAAAGTGTTTTTAATGTTTTTCATAAAAAATCATCCTTTCCTTTTTAAACCTTTGATTACACGATGTTTTAATCAGTATCATCCCTTAACTTACGAACTTGTGTTAACCACGCTCTTCTTTCTTTTGACCACCCCCGTTTTTCATCCAGTTATTCGTTAAAGGAGACTATTTTTTGAAGGGTAGGTCAAAAAACTTTTTTACATTCCCGGTTTTACCTGCAAGCTGTTATTGCCTAGCCCAAATGACCATGATTTGAGTTCACTAGCTAGAATTTCCTCAATTTCGTCATCAACATCCATGAGTTTGATCAACAATTTTACTCGATTCTTGCTCTCTTTCTTTAACGTCATAATGACTCTTTCTCTTTCTACACGTAAACTTTCTAACCGTTTCAAAGTTAGATACCTCCTTAATTGTGACGAATATTTTTATAATTATGCAGCCTCCAATTCATTTTCGAGAAAGACAAGCACTGTTCGAGGGGGGCTATCATTCGTCTTAAATTCAACGAAATATAGTATGGATACATCATCGCTGCCTAATTCGATTTTTTTAACAAACCAGCAAGTCCATTGAAATCTTCGTTTCCCTGATCGTTGATTTTCACGACATCACCAATTTTGTAAATTGACATGTTATCACTGCTTCCTTTCTTTCTATTTTCGCAACCTCGACTCATTGAATAGATTTCGTTCACTAAGTCATTCGTTAGAGTTTGATTTATTTCGAGGGTAGGACATTATGATTTTAGCTTCTGTCATAAGGAAAATCGGGCCCTACTATTAGCTATCTTGGTTCAACCGAAAACTTCTTTCGTAAAGAAATAGTTCTCAAAAGCTAAAAATCATTCTTGTGACATAAACTCTAACAAAAAAAGAGCATCCTTTTACAGATACTCTTACATGCCGTTATTAAAGTGGTTCATCGCTCCAACAAAATGATTACAGTAAGAATCTTAATGAATTTTTGCTCTGTCATGTTGCTCACTAAGCTTCTTCAGTTGATGGCAAGTAAAGGGTGAAAACGGCTCCCTGGCCTGGTTCGCTTTCCGCCGATACCTTTCCGCCATGCATTTCAACGATTTTTTTAACGATAGAAAGTCCTAAGCCCGTTCCGGTTCCACGCCTTGATCTGGATTTATCGACTTTATAAAACCTTTCCCAAATATTTTCAAGTTCTTCCCGAGGAATGCCAGGGCCGGAATTTTCCACAGATATAAACGTACAATTATACTCCATACCCAACACTACACGCACTGCACCACCTGCTTCCGAATGTTTAATGGCGTTGTCCAATAAATTCGTAAGCACCTGTTTGAGGCGATCAATGTTTCCCCACACGGTGATATTTTGCTCTGGCACAGTTAGCGTTAATTTGATTTCTTTAGAATTAGCCATATGTTTTAAGCGTTCAACGGTGATTTGAGCGAGTTTATTCAAAACCACATATTCCATTTCATCAAAGGTTTGGGCGGCTTCCATTCCTTTTAAGTCAAGTAAATCATCCACCAGGCGCCTGAGACGCTCGGATTCGTCGATAATGTTTCTTAGATAGAGTTGCTCCTGTTCCTTCGACTTGACTAGCCCGTCCAACACTGCCTCGGAAAAGCCCTGGATAACCGTTAAGGGAGTGCGCAACTCATGTGAGACATCGGAAAGTAGTTCCTGCCTTAAACGATCAAGTTTCTCGATAGCTTGAATTTTTTCTTTAAGCTGAGTAGACATGCGGTTAAATGATCGGGCAAGACGCCCCACTTCGTCTTCCGAGGTAACCTGAATTTGCCTACCGAACTCACCTTCTGTAATTTGGCGTGCTGTTTCTTCCATTTTTGCGAGCGGACGGATCATCTTACGGGACACAAACATACTTAGAACTGTAGCTAAAACAATACCTATCAACGCTCCTATAAGTGCAATTGCCTTAATGCTGTCAACATGCTGCTTCAGTCCTGATAAGGGGCTGCTGATCACTACCGAGCCAATTATCTTATTTTCCCGTTTTAAAGGAACAGCCACAAGAAACAGCTCTTCATTGACCCCCACGACCTTGCCGAAGTAAACGACATTGTCACCACTGAGGACTCTCTCTTTAAAGCCTGGCTCTAATAGTAAATTGCTCGGCGACTGATCTTTTGTTTGACCGTACAGAATGTTTCCATCTGTATCCATGATGGCCGTATTAGCACTTAAAAACTTAGCTAAGACATCCAATCTTTCGTTGATAACTGATCTCTCAGTGTTTTCATACATTCTTACGACTTCTTGCGCCTCATTTATAAAAAAGCGCGCTTGTTGATTATAAACTAAGGATGTAATCTGCTGAGCTTGTATGACAACGGAAAACAGAAAAACCCCTAGTACTATCAGTACAATTGCCAACCAAATTTTACTCACTAAGCTATTTTTTAATGACCACTTAATTCGAATTTGTAACCCACCCCTCTAACGGTCTGAATAAAGTCACTGTGACCCACCTGGCTTTCGAGCTTAGACCTTAAACGATTGACGTGGGTATCAACAGTACGGGAATCTCCACAGTAATCGTATTCCCAGACCATGTTGAGTAACTGATCTCGACTATAGATTTGCCCCGGTCGTTTTGCTAAGCACTGCAACAGCTCAAATTCTTTAGCCGTTAAGTTTATATTTATTCCATCAACCTCGACTTCACGAGTAATCTGGTTGATTTTAAGACCAGGGTAGGAGAGAATATGTTCCTTACTTTCTTCTCCTTCTAGCCTTCTCAGAACAGCCTTGACTCGGGCGCTGAGTTCACGCGGGCTAAACGGTTTTACGACGTAATCATCAGCCCCTAAATCAAACCCTAACACTCGATCATTCTCTTCTCCCTTAGCGGTTAGCATGATAATAGGTATCTTGGTTTCCTTTCTCAATATCTTGCAAACCGTCCAGCCATCTAATCCAGGCATCATTAGATCTAGGATGACAAGATCTGGATTATCTTTCCGAACCATCTCCAACGCTTGGTTTCCATCCTCTGCCTGGTAGACGTCAAAACCTTCCGCTTCAAGGTAGAGGCGCACAATTTCGCGAATTCGATCGTCATCGTCTGCTATTAAAACCTTATTGTTCAATGTAGCTCCCCCTTCTATTTACCGACACCACCAATTCCTAACTGTATTACTCCATCTATCTTCGTGAGGACTACTATACCAATAATAGTCAGGCCGATAGTTTGGATTCATCGGACTATACCACGATCCACTGACATCAGGGTTAGCCGATTGCCTAACATTAGGTATCACATTATTTGGTATATCTGTAGAAGAGGAATTAGGCTCGGCTTGGAATGGTCTAGCATTTTGGTTTTGTTGCCAAAGACGGGTTTCCGCGTATGCTTTTGTTAGGAAAAGACCTGCAACAAATAGTGCAATAACAATAAATATCAATAATGCCTTCTTCCTCATTGTAATCCCCCCATTATCAATCAACAACTATATTATATCTTAAGAGAATTACAAGAAGTTAACGGATTTTTAACATTTTTGTTAAACTACCCTTTTTAGTTGCCACCATGATATATTAATAACCTCCTGCATTTGGATGCAGGAGGTTGATTGACTAATTCGTTTTCATAACACGCATTGAGTTTATAACAGCAATCACCGTTACCCCGACATCAGCAAACACTGCTTCCCAAATAGTGGCTATCCCTCCAGCACCTAAAACAAGTACGACAGCTTTTACACCCAATGCGAAAAATATATTCTGCCAGACGATGCTTCGTGTTCTTTTAGCAATTCTAATGGCAGTTACAAGCTTTGAGGGTTCATCTGTCATGATTACAATGTCCGCCGCCTCTATGGCTGCATCAGAACCTAATCCTCCCATTGCCACCCCAACATCAGCACGAGCCAGTACCGGGGCATCATTGATACCATCACCGACAAAGAGTAGCTTCCCTTTTGTCTGCTTTTGTTTTTCTAAGAGCTCCAGCTTCTCAACCTTCTGATCGGGGAGTAATTCAGCATGTACTTCATCAAGGCCCAACTGACGACCAATCGCTTCTCCCACCAACTTGCTGTCTCCGGTAAGCATCACTAGTTTCTTTACGCCAATCCCCTTAAGCTCTCTTATGGCCTTTTGGGCATCATCCTTTATCTCATCTGATATAACAATGTAGCCAGCATATTTACCATCAATGGCTACATGAACTACTGTACCAGTTTCATCAACCACATCATAAGTTATATTTTCTTTAG
Source organism: Desulfosporosinus sp. I2 (assembly GCF_000960765.1). Taxonomy (GTDB): domain Bacteria; phylum Bacillota; class Desulfitobacteriia; order Desulfitobacteriales; family Desulfitobacteriaceae; genus Desulfosporosinus. The sequence goes on from NZ_JYNH01000133.1 coordinate 4,433, forward strand.
CCATCAGTTTTTTGTTACCAGCAAGGATACGTTTACCCTTAACACTCACTTTGATTCCATGCCCCGAGATTTCATCATAGTTCTCTATTTCGCTTTTATTAATTTCTTTCCCGTAAGCTTTCAGGATTGAAATTGCAATGGGATGGTTGGAATAGCTTTCAGCAAAAGCAGCATACTCTAATAGATTCTCCTCTGATTCACGATCAAGCGTGTAAATTTTTGTAACCTTAAACACACCTTTGGTAAGGGTGCCCGTCTTGTCAAAAACAATAGTGTCCACATTATTTATGGCTTCAAGGTAGTTGCTGCCCTTGACCAGTATGCCACTTTTAGCAGCTCCGCCAATACCACCGAAGAAACCCAAGGGAATCGATATTACTAAAGCACAGGGGCAGGACACAACAAGAAAAACCAAAGCCCTATAGATCCAATCTGAGAATGTAGCACCTGAAACAACCAAAGGTGGAATAACCGCCATTGCTAAGGCAACAAATACCACGACTGGTGTATAGTATCTTGAAAATTTAGTGATGAACTGTTCAGTTGGAGCTTTCTTACTATTGGCATTTTGTACCAAGTCGAGGATTTTGGATACTGTGGAATCTCCAAACTCTTTAGTTACCTCAACTGTTAATAGTCCATTCTTATTGATTGTTCCTGACAGAATTTCGTTTCCTGGTTCAACTTCTCTTGGCACTGACTCCCCGGTTATGGCGGACGTGTCAAGCATAGACATACCCTCAATCACCTTGCCGTCAAGGGGGACCTTCTCTCCCGGTTTTATAATGATAATATCTCCAACACTTATTTCTTCAGGAGATACCCTCTTAATATCCTCGCCAACCTTTAGATTGGCATAGTCGGGTCGAATGTCCATCAAAGCACTGATTGACTTTCTCGAACGGTTTACGGCCATATTTTGGAATAACTCGCCAACCTGATAGAAAAGCATGACTGCCACACCTTCAGGAAATTGCTTTATAGCAAAAGCACCTATCGTGGCAACACTCATCAAAAAGTTTTCATCAAACACCTGACCCTTTAAAATATTTCTAACTGCTTTTAAAACAACTTCCCCACCAACTAATACATAGCTTACAAAGAACATTCCAAATTCTACCCAAAACGGGACCTTGAGTAATATGGCGACAAAAAAGAGAACTGCACCAATACCTAAACGAATAACTTTTGATTTGTTTATACCTTCAGCTTCTTTACTTTCCTCTTTCTTATCCTCGCTTTCAACCACTTTGATACCTGACTCTATCTTCACTGCAATTTTAGATGCTTGCTCGACGACCCTTTGCAGATCGCGCTTGCTATTTACTTCAAGGGTTAATTTTCTGGATACAAAGTCTACAGTAGCAGAGTTTACACCTTCAAGGTTTTTGACCTCTGTTTCAATTTTGTTGGCACAGTTTGCGCAGTCCAACCCAATTAATAACAATACCTTTCTTTCTGGCCTTGATAGTGCTTTATCCTTGATAATTATATCGGGTTCAAGTTTCTTGATTATTTGATTCGCTTGATTGAGTATATCGTCTTTATTCCCATCACTGACCAACTCAATAGTAAGAACTTTGGTCACAAAATTCAGTGAAGAACTTGCAACCCCTCCCACCTTTTTGACTTGATCCTCAATTTTAGTGGCACAGTTTGCACAATCTAATCCCTCTAATAGCAGCTCCTTCTTCACTGTCGAACTCATAATAATCTCCTTCTTTCTGGTTCTCTTGTCAATCTCATCATGATTCATGACTCACTATTCATTGATATGGATTAATCCTTGGTCGAATATTTGCTTTATATGATCATCTTCCAATGAATAAAATACAATTTTTCCGTCTTTTCGATATTTCACAAGTCTTGCCTGCTTCAATACTCTTAACTGATGGGATATTGCCGATTGGGTCATATTTAATAAAACAGCAATGTCACAGACACACATTTCAGCTTCATCCAAAGCCCAAAGTATTTTAATTCTTGTCGAATCACCAAAGACTTTGAATAGTTCTGCAAGGTCATACAAGTTTTCTTCCAAGGGCATTTTGGCTTTGACCTGATTTACAATTTCCTCGTGTATTACATTGCAATCGCACCTATCGACATCATGCCTTTTATCAACCATATAGATACCTCTTTTCTAAACAAATTCAAACACTTTACATTAATACATGATTACTTGAATATATGTTCATGTATATGCTTTTATTATATTTGGCTTTCTTGTAGAAGTCAATAGATAATGGTAATCTGGTTTACCAGCAATGAATAATTTCCCTTTTTAAAATTTTAACCAACATGCCCCCTGTTTAACATAAGGGCAGGGGTATGTTGCTAATGATAGGTTAGGAACTACAAAAGCAGTAGATATATCTTCCGAAACCAATGTCTTTCAATGTGCTTTAAATATAAACTAGATGCACACATATTCTGTATTTGAAAATACATGTGAAATCGATGTAAAATAGGGACAACGTTGTGACAAAATAAAAATATCCCTCATAATACATTTTTTTATTAGAATTTACAACAAATATTGGACAAATATCAAATGGATGGAAGTGATATTTATTCAAGGTAAAGAGCCTATCGAAGCGATAAATAATAAGAAACTTGCAATACAGTTTATTCTTCTTTTTGGTATTATAAGTGCCTTCGGAGATATAACCTACGAAGGAGCACAAAGCGTCTATGGTCCATATCTTGGATATTTAGGTGCAAGTGCCAGCGCTATAGGAATCGTAGCAGGTATTGGTGGATTCTTAGGGTATGCGTTAAGACTGGTATCAGGCTATTTTATTGACCGTACCCAAAAGTATTGGTTCATAACCATCCTCGGTTACGGTCTACTTTTTGCAGTACCCCTACTTGCTATTGCAGGCAATTGGCAAATAGCGGCTATATTTATCATATTAGAACGTACAGGTAAAGCAATACGAAGTCCTGGCAAAGATGCCATGCTCTCTCACGCCACAAAACAGCTAGGAACGGGATTTGGCTTTGGACTTCATGAAGCCCTTGACCAGGTGGGAGCGTTCATTGGACCGCTTATCTTTACAGCGTCTCTTGCTTTAACAGGTGGGTTTAAGCAGGGATTTACGGTTATGTGGGTTCCAGCAATATTAACAGTAGTGATAGCATTCTTAGTTAGATATAAAGTTCCCGAACCTAAAATGCTTGAAGAAAACTTGCAGGAAACAGAATCACCAGTCAACGACCAAGAATCGTTATCTAAAATATTTTGGTTATACGCTGTGTTTACCTTTATCAGTATTTTGGGGTTTGCGAATTTCCCGATAATCTCATACCACTTACAATTCCAAAAGGTCATTCCAGAAGCACAAATTCCAACCCTATACGCTTTTGCAATGGCAATTGACGCAGTCGTAGCTATCATAATTGGCAAAACGTATGACAAAATAGGTTTTGTTTCGTTAATATCAATACCGATACTAACGTTACCTATCGCCTTTTTAGGTTTTTCCAAAAACTCTATTTCTGTGATAATTGCCGTTATACTATGGGGAGCCGTTATGGGCATTCAGGAAACCATTATGCGTGCTACCATAGCAGATATAACGACCATCAGCAATAGAGGAAAAGCTTACGGCATTTTTAATACAGTATGCGGGTTAGCACTGCTTATCGGCGGTGTTGCAATGGGATTTTTATATCAATACTCAATTACGTTTCTCACTGGTTATATAGTTGTCATAGAACTATTAGCATTCATTGCTTTTCTTGCACTCAAAAAGAATATTGGCAAATATATCGAACTTTGACTTCCAGGAAGGGGATTGTTCCAATCTGACATGACAAGTTCATAAACCCAACTCTCCATTTTTGACCAATAACGCGCGAAGTCGGGTAACTCGAACGATAAGGAGAATGAAAATGCCCGAAGCTAAAATCCTTGATAAATTAAAGGCTTTCGCAAGAAAGTTGAAACAAGAATTGTTTGTTCTTTTCCTTGCATCCAAGGATGACCGTGTTCCATGGTACGCAAAATTAGTTTCATTCCTCGTTGTAACCTATGCGTTTAGTCCAATAGATTTAATTCCTGATTTTATACCAATACTAGGTTATCTTGATGACATCATTCTGATTCCATTAGGTATTTCTTTAGCGTTAAAAATGATTCCTCAGCCCATCATAGATGACCTACGAATAAAAGCTAATGAAATTCGAGAAAAAGGAAACCCGAAAAATTGGGTAACTGGTATTATCTTTATCATCATTTGGATTCTTTTGGCTTACTGGCTAGGTAGCATTATTTATAAACTAATCCAATAACAAAAAGGGTGTTCCATTTTTTGGTACTATAACTAAGGTTATGAAAGGAGATAGCTCCCCCTACTAGGAGCTATCTCTTACGTTTAGTACTCGATTCCCTCCCGCGCCATTATGCCCTTTTCCATAGGATGTTTGCGGGCAGTTATTTCCGAGACATAATCAGCCAACTCGATCAGCTCTAATGGAGCATCTCTCCCTGTCAGAACGAGTTCCAGTTTTAGCGGCTTTATCTTAAGAATCTCGACTACTTCCTCTAGAGGAAGGAAACCGCAATTCACAGCGGCCATAATCTCGTCCATGATGATCAAATCCCATTCCCCGCTCATGACGGCCTCAATAGTGTAGTTCAGACCAATCCGCATTTCTCCTTTTATTCCTACCATCTCTTCATTCGTCATTCCCCAGGTGAATTTGTCATTCTCTTTGTATTGAAAGAGTTGAAAACACGGTCCTAGACTAGCGATGGTATTCATTTCACCCGTTGACCATCCTTTTAAAAACTGAGCCATGAATACCTTAAGTCCCTGTCCATACGCCCTGATCCCCAACCCGACTGCTGCTGTCGTCTTCCCTTTCCCTGTACCAGTATAAATATGGATAAGTCCTTGTTGCATGCTTTTTCTCCTTTCCTTTTTAAATGTTATTAGCTTCAACCTTGTAACACTGCCTCACTCCAAGGAGTACGAACACGGCAAAATCCCCGATTATAATAACTAATCCAACTCACTCCCCCGCAGAAAGGTCATCTGAGTAACGAAAAACCTCCCGACTGGAAATGTCAAGAGGTTCCAAAATAGCACCGGCTGTTTTCGGTGAACACTTCACACACCCCCTATTCAAACGTAGAGTTCATGGTGTACAAATACAGGCAGGTTTCCTGGCTTAAGCGTCCTCACCCTCCTAACCTTCCCGGTTCCCCAGTGGTTTTCTAGGAGGATTCTTCTTTTACAGTGGCGTGACCGCGTGGGATTTTCACCCAACTTCTCTTTTAACCGTTCGTCATTCGTCATCGGAACATGAACGGCACCTGGATTGTCTATTAAATTACCTTAATCAATATGGAACTTCCATGCAAAGCAATAACATATTAACCAATTGCTTTACGTGTATGTTAGCTTCGCTGTTATTACCCCTATTTTTAGTGTACATGCCTGTGGTGAATATCAGGTGTATGAGGGTGTTTATAAGCGATTAGTTCTTATACGCTTTCCGACTGCCTCTTCCAATGGTAAAGCAGCAGCATTAGGGCTTTTAGAATTGGGGTAATATTTTCATTCTTCATTTTTATTACCTCTTGTCAGGAATGTTATCATCTACCCAATCCAGTAATTCCTTGACATTATTCACAGTCAAACCAGCATTCGTCTTGGCTTTTTTCACAAGGACTGTCTCGATCCCCAATTCTAAGGCAGCTGATATTTTCGTATCTGTCCCACCAGCAGACCCACTATCTCTGGTTAATAGAATATCTACTCCATAGAATTTAAATAGTGCATTGTTGATCTCTTTAGAAAATTGCCCTTGCATAGCTACGATATCCCTTGGCGAAATGCCCATATCTTGACATTTTTGGACTAAGCGCCCTTCCGGAAGAACCCTAACAACTAAACGAGCATAGCGAGCAAAGGCAGCTTGCACAATGCTTTCCATTTGGTGGCTTCCCGTCGTCACGAAAATCGTTATTACTCGTCTTTTCGCTTGATGCATTGCACCGACTCGCTGTCCTAACTGGAGCAAAGCTTCCTCCCAGGTACCAACTGGATATATTAATAAGCTGTCTGGAATGACAGTCTCTGGTCTTTCTAACCTGAGATAAGGAATGCACCGCTGTTCACACCATTGGCGTAATGGGGCAAACTTTACAATGCTGGAAGGAGGGCTGGCATCAAGGATTAATGAAGGCGTCTTCAAGCAGGTCTTCTCTGTCCAGGTTTGCAAACGCATAAACTCAAGCCCTCTAATATCCAGACATTTACTGATCTCACGTGCTGCCGCCGTTTCTCCCAAAAGCATGATCATTTTTGTTAACCTCCATAGCCGTTTTGACAACATGTGTAACTAAAATATGCAATCCTAATGTGTATGGGATATATGACAACTTTGTTTAGTATTACTAATGTGCATGTCTATGGTAAATGTCGGGAGCATGTTCATGGACATGAATTATAAATTCGTGTCCATGAACATGGGAGTGATGGCCATTTTTAGGTATTTCATTATCAGAATGGCCGTGTGTATGGTGCGAATCGTTATGGTTATGCCTATGCTCGTGTTCCGTTGTTTCGTGTTTATGTAAATGTTCATGTTCTTCCTTGAGCAAAAAGACTGCCCCAATAATCATGATTGGAAGAGACAAGAAAAACAACGTGCCCTGGCTTTCTCTGAACAAGGGCAAAGATAGTGCTACTCCAACAAAAGGAGCCGTTCCGAACAAAGCACTTGTCCTAGCAGACCCTAATTCTCTCATGGCTCGAATAAATAGTACGATACTTAGCCCGTAACTGAAATAGCCTAAGACCATTGCCAGAAGCACAAATTTGAACGAAGGTAACGGAAAACCCAAAATAACGGATAGAATTAAGGAGAAAGTACCGGCGCTTAATCCCTTGATTGCTACAATCGAGAGAGGGTCTTTGGCCGAAACGTTTCGTGTGAAATTATTGTCTATCCCCCACAGAATGCAAGCACTAAGTACGCCAATGGCTCCAAATGAAAAGCCCCACTGCCCGGATGAATCCCATGAAAGCAATATACTCGCCATTGTAATCAATAGTACTCATCCATATACGTTTCCCGACATCCTCTTTGAATGCAACGACTGCAATTACGGTAGTTGCCACGCCCTCGAAATTCAGCAAAAGGGAAGCCGTTGAGGCCGGTGTATTTTTCAGGGCAAACATCAGCACAATGGGGGCTACAATCCCTCCTATACTTACAGCACCAATTACCCAGGGCCAGTCATTTCTAGTAAGTCTTGCCTCATTACTGAAACACGTGTTTACGCTTCGGAAGTATCTCGGTACGAATCTCTGTACATAAAGACCGATACCACTACCAAGATATAGAAATGATGCCATTAGAGTAGGACTAATTTCACCTAAAAGCAGTTTTGAAAGAGGGGCACTTGCTCCAAACAAAGCAGCAGCAATTATGGCCTTTAGTATTGGGGCAGTCTTCATTTTACTTTCCTCTTGTCATGTTTTAGCCCGCTAGATCATTCTTTACCGGAATGGTTCTAAACAAATCTTCCCTTGTTTTCGGCAACGGGGTAGATGGAGGTAACCATCCTTTTTGAACCAACTCAATATGCATTTCTATCAGCCATGGAAGGGCTAAATCAGCACGTTCCACAATCTTCGGTCGCAGGAATAGTTCACCAGGTTCTCCATGTGCAATGATCTCTCCACTAGACATAATGACTAACCGATCTGACCAGGAATAGGCTAAATCGACATCATGAGTGGATAGGATAATCGTTTTACCCAGAATGCTCAATTTCTCCAGAAGTTGCATGAACTCCTGGGAGTGACGAGGATCCAGCCCGGCGGTTGGTTCATCAAAAATAATGACTTCTGGTCCCATCGCCAGAACGCCCGCGATAGAAACCCGTTTTTTCTGACCGTAACTTAACAAGTGAGTCGGTTTATCTTCAAGGTCAGTGGTTTCCGTATCTATTAAGGCTTGTTTAACTCTCTCTGTCACTACTTCTTCTGAAAGTCCGAGATTGAGAGGGCCAAACGAGATATCCTGCCAAACGCTAGCGGAAAATAGCTGACTATCCGGATCTTGAAAGACGATTCCCACTTTCTTGCGTAATTCGATCAGAGCCTTGTTTTTATAGGAAATATCATGTCCCTGGTACTTTATAGAACCTGAATTAGGGCGAAAAATCCCGTTAAACTGCATAAATAACGTGGATTTACCAGCCCCGTTTGAGCCCAGAATAGCTAACTTCTCTCCTTTTTTCAACTTGTAAATTCACTTTGCGTAAAGCCTTTGTGCCATCCGGATAAGAATACTCTAAATTAACTGCTTCAAGAATGAGCTCTGACAAACGTATTACCTCCAAAGCAAATTTAATAAGATTAAAGGGATCTCCAATCCTGTTATAATAAGATAATTTCTGAGGCTAATGGGACGTTTTTTGGTAAGCACTTTAATCTCACCTGTGTAACACCGCGCTGCCATGGCA
>NZ_JYNH01000134.1 GCF_000960765.1 Desulfosporosinus sp. I2
TTCAGTCTATAAAAGAGATCCAATCTAAAGTTTCCTTTTTCTACCTCTTGGGCTAGGTTTCTATGGGTAGCGGCAATGACTCTAGTATTGACAGGGATAGCCCGTTCACTTCCAATTCTGGTGATTTGTCTTTCTTGCAAAACCCTTAATAGGCTAGCCTGAATTTCAAGAGGCATGTCACCAATTTCATCCAGGAAAATGGTTCCCCCACTAGCCAACTCAAACTTACCCGGACGCCCACCTCGGCGTGCACCAGTAAATGCCCCATCTTCATATCCAAAAAGCTCACTTTCGACCAATCCTCTGGGTATAGCAGCGCAGTTAACAACCACAAATGGACTATTTTTACGAGCACTATAATTATGGATGGCTTGGGCAAAAAGTTCTTTCCCTGTTCCGCTTTCTCCTTCAAGTAAGACTGTACTCCCGCTGCGGGCCACTTTTTGAGCTCTATTAATTGTTACAAGTAGTTTGTCATCTGAACCAATGATGTCATCAAATGTTAAGCTGGCTTGAGCCCCACCTATACTATTAACCAATCTGTGAACTGTATTTATTTCACGAAGAGTCGCTATAACGCCATTAACTGAACCATCAGTAACGATGAAGGGTTTACAGTTCAAAGTAAACCTTCGGTGCTCACGGCCGTTTTCCCAAGCGACCTCTCGTTCGGCGATGGTCCGACCAGTCTTTAAGACATCCAAAAGAAAAAAGTCTTTGCCGAAAACTTCTTCGGCTGGACGACCGAGGCAATTTTCGGGGTTGAGACCCAGGATTTTACCTCCAACGGGATTCAAGTTAACAATTAAACCTTCTCCGTTAATATAAATTAAGCCTTCTGACATAGTTTCCATAATTGTTTTGACATGACTATAAGCAAACGCAAGCTTGCTAACTTCAGTATTATATAGTAGTTGATTTTCAATAGCTCGAGCTGCCGCTACTACTATACCTAGACTATGGGGGTGGTAATCCAAGTAAGTGCCGAATAATCCAAGCACTCCAAGTAACTCTTTATTCGGTCCTAAAAAAGGTGCTGCTGCTCCGGTCAAATCATGAAAGACTCGGCAATAGTGCTCAGTGGCGAAAACTTGTAAAGGTTTCTTTTCAATGAGAGCCAAACTGATTGCATTGGTACCCATTGAGATTTCGCTCCAATCTACTCCTTTTGCTAATCCCAGATGTTTTACCTTTTGCTTCACGACCGGATCACCCAAGACCTCTAGTAACACTCCGCGGTGGTCAGCTAAAATAACCAAAAATCCGGAACCTTTAACAAAATTATACAGATTTTTTACAAACGGCGTGGTGAGTGAAATCAGTTCTTGCTGTTGTTTATCCGATATTTCTTGCTGATTCAGTAACTGATTAATTTGTGCATAAGGATTAAGCCGTCGGTCCCAACAGCGTTGCCAAGAATTTGCGACGGCTTCTCGAATAATATAAGGCTCAATTTCTGAATTTTCAATAAATTCTGACCATGATGCTTTTATTCTCTCTGCTTTATGTCTCATTTAGCACACCGCACTTACTTAAGATTCGACTCCACTGCCTAAGAAAATTAGAAATGCTAAGTATAGTTTAGCATATAAAAAATATTTTTTGTTAGAAATTGGATGAATTTTTTAGAAACTGACTGCCGGGACAATGCAGATGCACCGGCCCGACATCGTTTAAACATATCCTTTCAACTACTGAACAATTCCGCCGTGTTCCAATTCAACCTGTTCCCCGTCACTTAATTTGCCGGCGAAGGCCCCGAAAAATTTGTAAATAGGGTGATTTTTGTTTTCCGGCAAGCGTTTTGTTTCCTCAAAAGCTAGGGTCGCTTGAAAAAGAGAAGCCGAAACGACTGCCGGGAAAATCCTAGCAGCGATGGATATCGGTCCATAAAAGATGAAGTCACTCCAGAGCAGTGCTGAGAGCGCTTGACCAGCGGCATCCATCCCGGCAAAACCGTTTTGGCCCCACATTTCTCTAGCTTCCTTCCACATAAAAGTACCATTCGAAGAAGCCACTCCCGCAGGCCAGCCATGCTTTTCCTTAATCAGTTTATTACCCAGACAGGAAAAAGCTGTTGCTGGAAGGTTCATGACTGCGGTATCAACAAGGATGGATTGGAACCCCCCTTGAGCCACTTCTTCCATCAACTTTTCAAAGGCAGTTAGGCGACCGGAAGATTTTTGGTCGCTCTCGTCAAAGGCTTGGACCACGACGTGTTTGACTCCCATTTCGCGTAGGGCTTTCACTTGATCCGGTATATCCTTATCCCAGGGCGTAATACTGTTGTAGAGAACACGGTCGAGCAGGCCTTTAGAGGCTGCGTATTCCATAGCTTCGAGGCGGGGCTTTTGTACCCACATGTCAATTCCGAAGGGCAGGTCGCTATGTTCTGTGAAAAAGTCAATGTAATACTTCATTTCTTCTGTCGAACTAGCAACCATGGCAACGAGCGCCGGTATTCCCGTCTGTTCCGAGAGTGCTTCTTGCTGTTTTAAGTATTCCACTGCTTTTAGATGATCAAATTTATGATCTTTGCGACTTTCCAGAATTCGATCTCCGTTGTGGAACATAGAAGAGATAAGCAGTGGCGGGTTCTCTCCAAACTGACCTCCCACTTTGAAAGGTCCGATTTGACAAACTTTTTGTTTCCCTTTTAAAGTGAACATCCTTTATCACCCTCCAACATTTAAGCTCTTTTACGTACCCACCGACTAGCACCGTGCTCTCTGACGGTTTCTACCATTGCCTTCAGATTTTCCAGGGGCGCGGTGGGCCATATGTCACAACCCGGCCAGACCGCATCAACTCCTGCGTCTAAACTAGCGAGCACCCCTTTTACTACATCCTCGGGTTTTCCGGTGACAAGGACGCTATAGGCATCCACTTGGCCAAAGATCAAGGGATCAGGGCCGATTTCCGCCCGTGTTTTTGCCATATCGTTCTTGAATTCAAGGCTCACTGCAGCGGCTCCACAATCATTCATATTCCCGATAACGCTATTAGTCCCTCCACAAATGTGCAGAACATTGTTCCCCGGTAGGCCGGCAAAGATCTTTTTCAGATGGGGGGCTATAACATTATTAAAGGCCCTGGGGCTCAGGATATCCGTGGTTGCTCCCATTTCCCGTACGGTAATATAGTCCGCACCGGCCTCGTAGAATTTTCTCCCGATGGCGATCTGAACATCCGCTAACCGGTCCAACATGTGATTTATCTTATCTGGTTTTTTAAAGGAAAGCTTGAAAAGGTCGTTGAGGTCCATGAGTTGCCCAGCTAGGGTAAAGGGTCCCAATAGATAAGTACCAATGGCCACTTCCTGACCAATATCCTTTTTTAGTAAGCGGATGGCTTCGCAAATCACATTGATCCGACCACGCTCTAATACATCATCCGGTATGGAGAACGTTGTTATTTCTTCCTCAGTGTGAATTGCCTTCTCTTTAATTGTCGGATAGAGAAGTTGTTCGACATTGTCATAGGGATTCATAGCACATCCTAAGGCCTCTGCTTCCACGCAGAGGTCGAATGGAATCACGGCGCTCTCGTAGCCAAACAGGTGATAGGAACTGGCTCCTGCTTGAGCCATTTTTTTGGCGTCTCCGTGCAGGTCCCGGAATTTGCAGCCTATTTCCTCCAAGGCCACCGTGGTCACGTTGCCCATTCCACTGTAACAGGCCGGACGATCCACTTCTTTACCGGCAAAGAGATTGAGCACTCTTTCCCGTGGTGTTAGTGTCGACATTATTCCATCTCTCCCTTACCTCTTCTATTCGATCAAGAATCTCCTTGCTGCTTAAGAGCCTATTCTTCGGCCTAATAAACTTGGCGATTGGAATTAGCTAAATCGTCGCTTTAGACTTAGTCTGTTTTGAGTTAGCCTTTTTGAGTTAGCGAGCGGTCTGCATTTTACCTCGCTTAGGAATCCGGTCCAGGATATGCTGAATGCTTGGGAAAGCATCGCGGCTATGAGGGAAAGCCATAGCGTCTGAAAAACGTTGTTGAAAATCTGCTTCAATGGCGGTCTCCACAAAGAAGACTTCTTTGGCCACTCGATCAGCTTCCACACGTTTTTCCTTGTTCAGAAGGGCAATCTGCGCTCCATCGCCCGCTGCGTTCCCCACTGCTTTAACTTTGTCAAGATTACAGTTCGGAAACATACCAATGACCATCGCACTCTCGACATCGATAAAGGAACCAAACGCTCCAGCCAAGGTGACACTATCGATATGATCAACGCCCAACTTCTCCATCAGGTATTTTGCTCCCACATAGAGAGCAGATTTAGCCAGTTGGACAGCGCGTACATCACCGATGGTAATAGAAATGTCTTGACCAATCGACGTTTCATCAGACCAACAAATAACATATTCCATCCTGCCGTCCAAACCTTTGCGAACACGAGGGAACTCTTCAAGCCCTTTGTTAAAGCGGCCGCTGGGGCCGATGATGCCGGATTTGAACAGCTCTGCTATGGCGTCGATGATTCCGGAACCACAGACTCCTTTTGCTCCAAGTTTTTTGTCCTCTGGATACCACACATCGTTCCCGATGACTTTGTAGCGAGGTTCGAGCGTCTCTGGATTGATACGAAGATTTTCGATGGCTCCTGGTGCGGCCCTCATTCCAAACTTGATCTGCGCGCCCTCTAGAGCCGGGCCTGTGGCACAGGAGGTGGAGAGCATATTGTGTTTGTTTCCGACGTCAATTTCGCCGTTAGTTCCGATGTCAATGACTAGGCGCATCTCGTCTTGTTTGTAGGGTTCTTCCGCAATCAGAACCGCCATATTATCGGCTCCCACAAAGCCTGCTTCAATCGGAAGTACGTGAATATTTCCGCAGGGATTGATCTCGATTTTCAAATCACGTGCTTTAATATCCATGGATTGCTTGATGGCAGGGGCAAACGGGGAACGGCCCATGAATTTGGGATCGATGTTCAGGGCTATATGATGCATCACAGTATTGAACACCAGGACAATTTCCTGTACATCAATCGGTACCAGCCCTACTTCTTCTGTCATTTTTTGGATCAGAGTATTAATGCTTTCAATCATCGTATTATGCATTTTTTCCAGGCCATTATCTTCCATCATTGCATAGCTGATACGGGAGAGTACGTCTTCTCCGTAACGCACCTGGGGATTCATCATGGACTTCTTACTCAATACTTTACCTGTGTGCAAGTCGCATAAATAAGCTGCTACGGTTGTCGTTCCAATGTCTATGCCAACGCCGACGATCTTTTCGTTAAAACCCGGTTCGACGTCAATGATCTCTCGACCTTGCCAGATCGTAACGGTGACCTTCCATTCTCCTTTCCGCAAAACCGGAGGTAATTTCCTCAAAACAAAATAATCCATCGCCAGATTCTCAGCTAGCTTTGCATATTTAGCACAGAGAGCCTCACGCAGGCGTTCAAAATCTCCTCTGTGATCTTCTAAGGTGGCGGGTTCTAACTCGACATAGTATTTGCGCACGGCAGGGTCTAAGGTGAACACTCGCTCTTTGCCCGTTTCTAACACGATTTGCTGAGCTCCCCGGCTTTCTTCAGGGACGAAAACCAAGATATCGCCATGAACTTCCGTTGCACAGGCAAAGCGGTAATTTTCCTCGATCTCTTTAGCTTTCATGTACTTTTGCTCTTGTTGGGTTAGTGGGCTGAGATGGCTGAGGCGGGATTCAATGCCAAATTTCTCGAAATAGCCTTCCTCAATTTTAACTTTGCATTTACCGCAAACTTTTGAAGAACCACAAACTGATTCGATATCGACTCCGAGTTCGTGGGACGCCGTAAGGATAGTTTTTCCAGCTTCAACTTTGCCGCGCCGACCTGATGGTTGAAATATTACGTTGAACTCCAAGGTTTGTCCTCCTCTCGGTAAACTTTTAGGGTACTATTTAAACCTTCAGCTTGAATGTTTTTAAAATACTCAGGGAGACACTTATCCTAGGAACTACTTTGCTATGAAATACTTTTTAACGAGGCGATCATATTAATGGCATCTTTTAGCGCATTGTTGGCATCCCGAGCATAGCCGTCAGCGCCCCAACGCGAAGCTATGTCACTGGTTACCGGCGCCCCGCCGATCATGATTTTACACTTAGGATTCTTCTCCTTGATCTTTTCAATAATTTCTTTCATCCCCACCATCGTCGTGGTCATCATTGCCGAGAGACAAACCATATCTGAATCCGTTTTCAGTTGCTCCTCGACAAATTTGTCGAGGGGTACGTCCCTTCCAAGGTCATGAACTTCGAAGCCGGAGGCATCAAACATCATACGAACGATGTTTTTACCTATGTCATGCACATCGCCCTGTACAACGCCCATCACGACAACCCCTCTTGAAGCACCTTCTTTTTTAGACATATGGGGCTTAAGAATGTTCAACCCAGCGTACATAGCGTCAGCGCACATTAACATTTCCGGTACGAAATACTCTTGTTCCTCGTACAGACGACCTACTTCAACCATGCCAGGTACCAGTCCGTCAAATACTGCTGAGTGGGGATTCACGTTTTGGGCCAAAGCTTCATTGGCGGCATCACTGACTGCATCCTCGTCATAATCGATGACCCCTTGTTTTAGCCGATCTAGAATTTCTTGAGACATTGTTAAACAACTCCTTCATCTAACTATTTAAACCGATAATTATTCTCAAGGGCCTTTAGTGTAAACTTTTTATTCTGTGGCTAAATATATAGGCAAAAATCAACCCCGCTACCGGGTTAACTCTTATTGAAGTGGCTGCCAATATATTAGCCGGTTTGAAGTATAAATCTAAACTTGCTACTCGTTAACGGTGTCCACCATAGCTATCAAATTTGCTGTTATAGTGGCAGGCGGTACGGCGCATCCAGGTGAAATTATAGAATATCCTTTAGAAATTGCCTCTCTGGCCTCTCCTTTAACATCTTCAGGTTGACCGGTGAACAGGGTTTTAACAGGATCAACCCCACCTGCAATCGGAGTTTTAATCCCCTCTAACTTAAATTTATCCAACGCTTCAGGAACATTAACATTGGACTCAACACTGATGGCACCGCACCCTGTTTTGGCGATATCCACTATGATAGGATCCACCTTGCCACAGATATGGATTATCACGGGGACATTCAACGCTTCAACCTGTTTCTTTTCGTATTCCCACGCCAAGTTTCGATAGATCTTGGGACTAATCATATCCATGGAAGCCATCATGTCCTCCACACAAATAACGTCTGCACCGGCTTCTATCATTGCTTTAGCAAGCATTGTCCCTGCACGCTCACCTAACTCGATATAGGGAATTAGGTCATTGGGTTTTTTGAAAGTTGCCTTTAGAAAATCCGTGACCTCAAATAACAAACTGGCAATACTAAACGGACCGATAACCCCTCCCATAACAATAACCTTGTCACCGTAATCGCGTTTTAAAATTCGAATAGCTTCCAGCAGCGCTGGTATACGTCCCCGGCTTAGAAAATCATTAGGAAAATCAACGTTGTCCCCTATATGATAGGGATGAATATTTACGCTTGGCAACCCTGTTTTACCACCATATTTCAAGACAGCCCCAAAGGCTTCAGCTTCATGCGTCTGGCAAAACGGCACCCTTACAGCATCAAAACCCAGTATTGAGTGGGCTCCACTAGCTAATTTAGCCATTAAACTGGCATCATGAAAAGCCTCAGGCCAAGAACTATTGAGTTGTTCCATCTGGTCATAAGTTGCGTGTTGGCAAACGCTGATCACTGGCAGACGGTCTACAGGTTGATGGTTAAGGGATGACATCACCCTTTCACGACTGGTCATAGTATTCATAACTCTTGTTCCTCCATTTTTTTAATCAAGATTCGACTAATAACCAATTAATAAGCTTTTCGAAAGTTTTAAGATAGGGTATCAAATGATGTGAAAACCTATAGCGGCAAAGTTAAATACTTTTTCTGGACAAGCTCTTACACACTTCAGACAGGCAGTACCATTGCAAAGATCTAGTCTTAAGACAAGGACGTTCTCTCCTTGATCTGACTCCAGCGATAATGCTTCTTCTAAGCAAGGACTTGTGCAAATTCCACAACCAGTACATCCTGAGAACGCATGGCGCCGCTCTAAGCCAACCTTTTCGATCACCATAAGCCCCTCCGCTCCTAAATCAGGAATATCCCGTTCGTGCCATTTCAACACCTCGGCCTCCTTAGTAAACTTCGGTAGAGGAGACAAGCCGTAATTTCGGCAGAAACGGACATATAAATCTCGTGGCATCCCTTCATCCCAATAGGAGAGTTCCAATAAATAAGCTTGAGAGAAAGGTTCATAATCACCAAACATGCAGTGGGTGGCGCGTAAGCTCAATGCTAATTTTTTTAAGTCCTCAAGTTCTTGTGGCTTAAAGACCAGATCCCGGGCTAAAGCTAAAGAAGTATTCCCAATCTGGTAGATTTTTTTCACTGTGGGTGGGACCAAACCAAGCCGTTGAGCTTTAAGTGCATCGACATAGGTTCCTGATGCGCCTGCCATATAAGCAACCTCTATCTGATCCACCTCGATACCGGCAGCCTTGCACAAGGCAATGTAACCCGCTCTAATGGCACCAATAGCTTTGCCGGCCTCGCCCAGGTCTCGTTCACTAAAACTAACCTTGTCCGTGAGATGGAGCAGGTGATCCTCTGTTTTAATTCCCGGTAACTTAACATAACCATTGTTCAGAGCTAAATCGATAAGTGAAATAACCCCAGTACCTGTAATCCCTTTGATGCTTCCAGTGGTCAGCCTTTGAGTTATTCCGGTTAAAAGATCCGTTTCGACGACTGTTTCAGTTAGCATAGCCGAGTCTAAAACGGATACCGCATAATGTTTGCCATTGGGGTTAAGGTCAGAGATAGCACCCGGCCCTGCCAGCATTCCAGACCCGATATGTTGTCCTTCCAAGGCAGGCCCAGCTGCACAGGAACCAGTAATGATTTGCCCCCGCACTTTCAAGGCCATCTCGGCATTGGTACCATAATCGGTTACTAAGGCAATTTCCTCCCGCTCCAACATCCCTGATTTAAGCATCATAGCCAAGGCATCGGCCCCAATTTCATGTTCAACCGCCGGAGGAATCACGACTTCCGCTGTTGCTGGAAGGTTAAGCCCCTCGATATCTCTTGCCGAGAGCAATTTGCCATCCCGATTGGGTTCAATAATTCCCATTGCCTGTTTTTTCCGTTTACCGGCATAGGCCAAATCCCTGATCTCAATCCCTTCGAACAGGGAAAGCTGGATCGGATTACCACAGACGGCTAGACGCACCACATTGGGACCGATGTCACCCAAGGCAGTCAAAACCTGGTTTATGGCATCGATCAGGATATGATGAGCCGAGTCAAGTCCAACCTCAATCGTGTAAGTCAGGTGGTCCATGACGTTGGCTCCAGGCAAGGGATGCCGGGCAGTAATCACTGTTTTAATAATCTGCCCTGTGTCCAGATCAATTGCCTGACCGCGAAGGCCACTCGTTCCCAAGTCAAGGGCTACTCCAAGGTTTTTTATCAGTTTCAATCACCCCCTCTTACCTGACAGGCCACGATAGCTGTATTTATGAGATCTTGATTCAAATCCTTACCGATAACCGTCAATTTATTTTCACGATAATTTTTCCCCTCTGACCACACTTGATTAATCTGTCCCTGGACAAAATCCAGCACAAGCCACCTGTCCTCCTCTGTTAAAAAGAAACCTTTAGCACGGACTATGTGTCCCCAACTACTAACTTTGAAATTGTCAAATAACTTCAGTAATTTTTCCCGTGACACAATGCCTTGCCAAGCCATTCCCAGGGATTGGTAGTCATTAAAAAGGCTTGCCTCGTCCGCGTTATCCTCCGACATAGTTTTACTACTGCCTTCCCGGTCATCATTCACTAGAGCTTCGATAGCTTCTCGACCGTACCTAGCTTGAATAATCTGCGCCTGGGGATTAATGCTTGCCACTCTACTGCTTATTTCGCTGATAACTTCTGGCAAAACCAAGTCGCTTTTACTTAAAACAACGAGATCAGCTAATGCAATCTGACTATCGATAAATGATAAGCTTTCCAATTTCGTGTCAAAAGCAAGGCAATCTAAAAGCAAGGTAACCCGGATAGTTGTAACAAATTCTTCAAGACTTAAACTTCTTAAGATATTTAAAATACTTTTAGTGGTGGCGATTCCGGTAGGCTCGATCAACAGGCGCTCAGGCTGATAAGCCCTGGCCAAGTTAGCAACCTGTGCTTTGAGATCGGCATTAAGGGTACAACAAATACAACCGCTGGACAATTCCACAACTTCCGTTCCCCGCCCAGCCAAAAGGGTTCCATCAATCCCGACTTCCCCAAATTCATTAACTAACACGGCCAATTTTTCCTTACCAGACCAAGCATCAATCAAACCTTTGATCAATGTTGTTTTACCGGCCCCAAGGAAACCGCCGATTAGTTCAACTTTCACAGCTTAACCTCCAAAATTTGGTTAAGGAATGAGGGCTGGAACCCAATGCCGTTTGCAACCCTCACCCTGATACCATACAATTAGTTATATTTTTCTCTCAGTTCCTGCCAACTAAAGCCATTTGCTACGTCAGATATCATTTTAGGAGCTTGCTGAGCATCTTTGCCATAGACACCAAACTTGTAAGCAGTTACGTACTCGTTAGATACAGCTCCACCGCCACAAACAAACGGTATATCGATACCCGCATGACTCAATTGATTCGATATTTTCTCAAAAGCGGTCATCGTGGTGGTCATTAGGGCTGTCCCTGTGACCATCAACGGCTTATATTTTTTGACCGCTGCTACTACGTCATCCACCGGCACATCCTTACCTAGGTCTATAACCTCATAACCATTGGCTCTAAAGAGAGCATTGACGATCTTTTGCCCCAAATCATGGATATCTCCCTCGGCTGTGTGGGTTACTACGACGCCCTTTTTCTCCATTTTCTTGCCTAGTTTAGCTTCGCAAAGGTCAATTCCCTCCAGCATTGCATCAGAAGCTATAATGACCTGAGGCAAATAGTATGTTCCATCCGCCCACAGACGACTAACCTCTCCCATTCCTTTAATCAGGCCTTCATCAATTACTTTTAAAGGATCCATTTTAAGCAAAGCCTTTTCTACTAAACCACCAATCGTATCGGTATCCCCTTCAATAACACACTGCATTATTTCCTGGATCACGGTATCTTTAGAAGTTGCCTTAATTTCCTTGACTTCACTGGCACCGATCAAATCATAACGTGTTAATATATTGGCATAACTTGCTAATGTCATCTTGTTCTTCCCTCCTTATCTCGAACCTTATAGGCCGTAATTCTTGGGTTCGAAACCCTTAACTTGCTTTTTGTATATTTCCACACACTCAGAAATGAAATCAGCCTCTCTATCTGGTAAACCTAATAGTGTCCGCATAGAAGAATCAAGTGCTTCTCTTTCGAAGGAAGACATGATCAACTTGCTGTCTTGCTGCATTAATTCGCCGGCTTTAATAGCTGCAGCCCTGGCACGTGCATAATAGGATTGCGAATTGGCGACGATTGCCTGACCAATTTTAAAAGCGTTATCGGGTGCCAGAATAAACCCGTGCATCCCACGGTATTTATCGGAGGCGACCAACATATCTTGTAAATCTTTAGCCTTACCCAAATCAATCGCCGCGTTCATCATGGCTACATCATAGCCAAGGATTTCAGTAAAGACGGCGACTGTCGTCCCGCCGAACATATCATGGTATTCAACCGCCTCGTTACTCCACAGGTCACAGCAGGCGGAAGCTAAGTTACCTACTAAGTCACTATGCGCGCAGGCGGAAGTTTTTCCTTCCATAGCAATTGGCACACCACTAATGGCCTTAATAATGGGATCCTCATAACTACAATCTTTGCTCGGTCCTTTTGCCCCCTGCTCGTAGGCAACCAGTGAGCGTGCTGCGGCAATTGACCGTGTCAACGCGGCAAACGTATGCGGTACGGATCTATCTTGATAGCCACCCGCCATGAACATGGCCACATTAGCTTGAGCACAGTTTGTGTCTCCACCAGGTGTTGTCCCATATTTATTGGCAATAGCGACGATTTTCGACCATACATGTTCCATATCCAGGCTGCCTAAGACCCCGATGCCAAACAAAACTCCACGGATATCTTGACGAACGATCGTGTAATCGGTAACTTCTTTGCCACCAACACTTTCTATGGACAAATTATCGGCTCCACCAGCTGCACTGGCTTCAAAGCTTTGTAACATTACCGCCAAAGCATCGCTATCCCATATTTTTTCTTCATCAGGCTTGCGATAATCAGCAATAGTTGCCCGGATAGCGCTTTTCAAGCCATATTTACGGTGATAATCCTCCATCAAGCGCTTTGTTTGGGCGGCAATTTCCCCTCCCCACGTCGGATTCCTAGTCATCTGATACACATGTTCAAGCTCTATTTGGATACCGGGAATTCCAATGGCCACACAACGGTCAAGAACGTCTACCACCATTTTTTCATATTCCTTAACCAGTGACTTTTGTGACTTTTCACTACCTGGACGTGGATGGGGTACTAACTCGGGATAAACATAACCTGCGCCTACCGAAAAATCCCGGCCGTAGGTTATTGGATGTTTGGCTGAACCGAAAATCAGTTCGGCTGCACTGCCATAAGCCATTTTGTCATACCTTGCCATTATTTCATCTCCTCAACATTAATATTGACTAATCTCTAGGATTAAAAAGTCTTTAGTTACTTTCACCTCCATTTGGTTTGTGACTCATCTATTCCTACTGTTTATACATGCAATGTTTGTGCCAATATTCTGAATTCTTAAACTATTGCAAACCAAGGTCTTTGTCTGAACTAAAAAACAAAGGGTGTCCCA
>NZ_JYNH01000135.1 GCF_000960765.1 Desulfosporosinus sp. I2
GACCTTCAGCATCTAGCGGTATATAGGCAAAAACCTTTTCGTCAGGAAAACCGGGAATTCCATGAGAGAATTCAAATAGTTGCTCTTCTGCCACTTCCAGTTCGCCGAATCTAGTCGTTTTTATTATCATAGTATTGCCTCCTAGCACACCGTATAGTGTATCTCTTTAGGCCTTGATATCCACAGCTAATATCTCAATGCTGGGGTATTGAGTGACCTTAATATCGACGTTCCCGCGCTGGAAATCCCCTTGGACGGTGCCACGCTGTAGAGTTAAATCCACTTTCCCATCCACGGGGTTGAACTGAACCGGATTAGCTTGATAATGAATGTCTGGCAAGGCAATATGTGCATAAGTAATATCGGAAACTTCGGAAATGGTAGAGTTAGCGGCTATGTCAGCAATCGCATTTGATTTACTCTCAATTCGAGCTAATTGGTCCCCTTCTTGTGCTATTCGAGCGATAGTGTCCATCACAGTTTGCCTACCAAGTGCAGCAAAGTCTTCGGCCAAATCGGCAACATTCCTTAGTCCGATGGAATAACGACAGGGATAGTTGTCGATCGTCAGTTCCCCTTGGGGTTGACGAATCTCCACGGTCGCCGGCGTTGTCTGTAATTGCACCTTAGGTTGAGTGCTTTGTAGATTTAACTTGGCATTATTAATGGTATATTCCAGACGAGTGGGCTGGGTAGTAATATTGATTCGGAGCATGGAAGTGACTCCCTTCCGCTACGCACTATTATCGAAGGAAATCTACCAAAGACATTGGCATTATCCTTGCACCAATTTGCAATGCTGTCTTATAGACATTCTCGGCGTTTTTATAATCCACAATACCCTTTGCAACATCAATCGAATCATTGCTTGCTTGATCTCCTGCAATAACCGTATTGCTACTATCCAGCATAGTTTTAGCCATCTCGTAAATCGACATACGAGATCCTAACGTTGTGTGAGACTGCAGCATTTGGTCATGGTCACCGTCTATCTTAGCTAAGCCAGTATCAGATAGCCATTGCTGGTCTGCACCAGTTCCAGACTTCAAGTGATTTTTAATGTCGATTAGGTCATTTAAGATTTTCAGCCCCGGGCCAAAAACATCCGTTCCGGTGAGATTCACGCTATCCTGACCTGGAGTAGCTTCCCCCGGGTGAATCGGCATGGAAATCTTTTCATTATCCCCGTTATAGGTGATAATGTCACCACTACGAGTAAATGGAGCAGTTTTATCATTCTGTCCAGCAAAAATGTAACGCCCCCCCAGTTGAGAGTTGCCAATATTAATCATCTGGTTGATCAGATTGTCGACAGCGTCCCCAATCGTTTGAACGGCAGATTGGGGATTGGTGCCATTACTAGCCTGGACAACCTGCTCTTTGATACTTATCATAATCTTGCTCAAGTCTTGCATATCATCATCTGAGGTATTCATCCAACTTAGAGCATCTTGGGCATTCTGAGTATACTGATTGTTTAATTCCATACTAGTACTAAAGCGCAAGCTTCGCACTACCTTAATCGGATCATCCGAGGGAGCATGGAGGGCTTTCCCATCCGCTAGTTGTGCCTGGATCTTACTTGTCTTTTCAAGGGATTTGTTAAGACTACCTAGAAAATTATAACTCATCATCGTATTAGTGATTCTCATATTAGATCTCCTCCTATCGACCCACTACACCGGTACCATTGATCAATTTGTCCAGCATTTCATCCATGGCCGTCAAAACTCTAGCTGCTGCGTTATAGCCTTTCTGAAATTTAATCATATCGGTCATTTCTTCATCCATATTTACCCCAGATGTAGATGATCTGAGGTTAGTAAGCTGATCAATCACCGTTTGCTGATTGGTATTCTGTCGCAGGGCATCTTGAGATTGTACACCTAAAGAACCAATCAGGGATGAATAAAAAGCATCCAAAGAAATGTCACCTAGTGTGGACGAAGTATCAGTTTTTAGACTATTCCCTAGCAAGATGGCATTATCACCGCTAGCATTGTTGTTGCCTTTCGACAAGGTAAACTCATAGGTATCCGTACCAGTGGGAATCGAAGTGGAAGTTACCCCTATGGTAACATCCATACCCTGGATAGTTACAGTTTCAGGCGATGTCGTTAGAGTTGTTGAAGCACTCCAAGAGCTCCCTCCATCCGTAGAGGTAGAATAGCTGTTATTACCTAAATTATCGACCGAAACTCTTACGGTAGTCGGAGTAGCAGAAGTAGTGGGAGCGGTCGGTGCATAAGTACCAGTGCCTGAAGCCGAAACCTTGGCGCTTCCAGTATTGCTCGACCCGGTCGAAACCGCACTCACCAGCGAAAACGTAGTTTTAGCTGCTATTATAGCTAGTCCACCAGTTGAATCAGTTATTGCCGAGTTTACCTTTAAGGCATTAATCCAGCCGCCGTCTGGCGGGGTTATTCCCAGAAGAGAATAATTCGTTTCGGTAGGAGAACCATAACCATCTCCAAAAAAGTTGCGTCCATTAATATTATCCGTACCATAACCACTCCGATGCACTGCATTAAAATCTTGCAATAAGAACTGGCTAACCTTTTCTAGGTTACTCATATACCCCTTAATACCCTTTGTAGCTGAATCCCGAGAATCAATCAATGCACCCAGTTCACCGTTTGTAAAGTTCACCGCTTTCCCTGTATCGGCTACGACAACGGTCGTTACTGCATACCCGGGAACATCAGTGCTCGTATCATTTGGAGTTGTCACAGTGCCTAACTTGATGGAATACCCTTTGGTATCCACTAGGGTCACACCACTGGCTTGGACATTATATTTTCCCGAACTATCTTCATTGACTGTGACATCGACGAGCTTAGACAATTCATCGACTAGCAAATCCCTACTATCTCGCAAATCATTAGCATGATTGGCCCCACCGAACTCAGTGAAAGCAATCTGCTCGTTAAGCTTATTAATATTAGAGGCAATCTGATTGATCTTACTAACGCTGGAAACAACCTCAGAGTTGATATTGTCAGCAGTGTCTCTAAGCTGCTCGGTGGCATGCGTTATAGCATTCACGACGGCTACCCCCCGTTGTGCTACCGCTGTACGAGCTCCAGAATCAGAAGCGTTGGTCGAGAGTGTTTGCAAAGACGTCCAGAATTGATTGAGCACCGTCTGAATACCGGTTTCTGAAGGCTCGCTAAATACCCCTTCCATTTTACTTAACGCATCGCTGCTTGTTTGACTATAGCCTAGGGTCCCTGATTCCTTCCACAATTGTTGATCCGTGAACCTATCCCTCGCCCTAGTAATAGAGGCTACCGTGACTCCACTTCCCGAATAATTCTTAGTTCGACCATAAACCTCCCCCGCTGGAGAAGCTGTTACCAAATTGACCCTCTGCCGGGAGTACCCGTCCGTACCAGCATTAGCAATATTATGCCCAACAGTATCAAGCGATGCCTGCTGAGCATAAAGGCTTCGAGACAATATATTTAAACCGCCAAACGTGGAACTCATCTCTTAAACCCTCCAATCCATAAGCTGCCGTTTCTTTTCTTCATTCTCTTTCTTGCTTGGAACTGTATAGGTATTACTCTCTTGGTGTGTCAACAGCCCCACTGTATAATCCACGATTTTCATAGCCTGTTGAAGAAGTTGGGAGTTGATCGTATGGATTTCTTGTAACCGCTCGACCACCCGGTCTAGGTTAATGCGCACTTCCTCTAAGATAGGGAATTTTTCAACTAGTTCAGCCAATGTGAGGTCTTCAGGTACCCTCCCAAATTCACGTCCGATTTGTTCAGCCCACAAGAGGCGTTGTTTTTCCAGGCGATTGACCTTGATAATGAGCGATTCTTCCTGAGCTGTTATTGATTCAATCTCTTGAAGATCATTCTTAATTAACGCTTTCTGCTTAAGTTCTTCTAGGTTTAGAGTTTCAACATATAATTCAACTTGTTCTTTTAAGTTCTCATTTAAATTCCGAAGTGCTTCAGACACGGAAAATCTCCCCCTCTGAAATGTATGAATTCCATTAATCTTTCTGATATGCTTCAAATAACTTGTCGGCTATCCTTTGTCCGTTAACCTTAAATTCTCCTCGTTCGATCTGTTCAGTGAGAGCTTGAACACGTTCCTCACGGACAGACGGAATCTCTTTAGCTTTCTGAAGTAAGGCCTGGAAAACTTGTGCTTTATCCGAAACGGCTATTCTATCGGTTTCGGAAACTGCCGTCTTCTTCTCAACTTGTTTCAAACGATTAGCCGCCTGAATGCTCCCAATGAGAGACATCGATGTGCCGTCAACTTTCATGTAACTCACTCCAAATACTTAGTCTTATTCTCTATATCGAAGATAACCCATCAAAACTAAAGAGGAACTTTTTGTTTTTCTATGGAATTTTTTTAGGGTAAAGCAAGAATTATAGCTGTAACTCCGCTTTTCCTGTATAATAAGTGTATATTTTTAATCTGGTTGGTTCCAAGCTCTAAGCGCTTTAGATGGCAAGGTGATGTGCTGGCGAAAGGAACCTTCCAGAAAGTTTACTTCTGATTACTAAATAAAGGGACTAAAGTTCAGCATGAAATTTGACGATACAATAAAGTAAGTATAAAATCGAACGTTTTACTATTTCTTATTTATTCTGCTAAAGGCCCATATAAAAATGCAAGGGAGGTACGTCACAATCCCTTATTTATAATGATCATGCCCAAAAATATAAGGGATGAGGCAACAGCAACATGGATTTATCGACTATAATTGGGATTATCGTAGGATTCGGGTTCCTTCTCGTCGGCTATGTTTTAGAAGGTGGCTCGGTTAGTTCCCTTGGGGGATTCTCGGCGGCTCTGATCGTTTTCGGAGGGACTAGCGGGGCGGTTTTGGTCAGTTTCCCACTCTCCGACCTCAAAAACCTTCCTAAATGGTTTAAACTTGCGTTTACCTCCCAAACGTTCGGAACCGCTGAGGCTTATGAAACGCTCGTAAGATTTGCAGAAAAAGCAAGGCGTGAAGGGTTACTCAGTCTGGAACAAGAACTTGAAACTGTGACAGATCGCTTTACTAACCAAGGCATGCAACTCGTTATTGATGGAACTGACCCGGAAATTACCAGGGAGATCCTGGAGTCGAATATCGCTGTCCTTGAGAAACGCCATAAGATTGGAATCGCAGTGTTCGAAGCTGCTGGCGGGTATAGCCCTACCATGGGAATTGTAGGAACGGTCATGGGCCTTGTCATGGTGTTAGGAAATCTTTCGGATCCGGAAGCGCTCTCCCATTCTATCGCATCTGCTTTTATTGCTACCCTTTATGGGGTCGGTACAGCAAACCTTCTATGGCTTCCCATTGCCACAAAACTTAAAATGAAAGACAAAGCAGAAGTTTCCGCCATGGAGATGGTTCTGGACGGAATCCTGTCCATTCAAGCAGGCGAAAACCCTTCCATCCTAAAAGAGAAATTGAAAACCCACGTTGGTTCAGTACTTCCCTCTGAGGCAAAATCCGAAGAGAGTATAGCTGAACCTGGACGTGCCGTTGTTAGTGAAAGCCGATGAGTAGAAAACGCGAACACGAATCTGAAAAGGATAATGGTGAACGTTGGCTTCTCACGTATTCTGACCTCATTACCCTACTGATGATCTTTTTTGTCGTTCTTTATTCCATGAGTAAAGTCGATGCCGAAAGATTCCAAGCCGTTGCTGAATCCCTCAACAAGGCCCTCGGTGGAGGGGTTCCCGCGAAAATCGAGATGGCCAAAAGCCCAGAAGGACCGTCTCTCTTTCAGACAGGCACCCCTTCCTCTAAAACCACGGTTCCTGGGAAAGGATCGGATCCAAACAACACGACTCAATCAGCCTCAGATGCGAACGGGGTAAATAAAAACTTAGGTCAGGGGAATACCGATGCCGAAAGCTTGAGCATTGAAGGAATCAAAGCCAAACTAGATAAGTTTGCGGCTGACAACGGAATACAATCTAAGCTATTATCTTCCATAGAAGAGCGTGGTCTAGTGGTCAGTATCCAGGAAACGCTACTTTTCGAAAGCGGCTCAGCTGATATTGACACCAAGGCTCGCGAAATTCTCAGAAATATTTCCACCGTCCTTGCCGCCTCACCCAATCAAATCAAAGTTGAAGGACATACAGACAATTTACCGATTCACACTGTCCAATTCCCTAGCAACTGGGAACTCTCCGTGATTCGTTCCACTAACGTGGTACAGATCTTCCAACATGAAGGGATCTCTCCCAATCGACTCTCTGCGACGGGTTACGGGGAATACCGGCCTATTGCTTCAAATGACACTACAGTTGGGCAAGGAAAAAACCGCAGGATTGACCTCATCATTCTTCGCTCCAAATACGACGTCACCGAGCCCAATAACCACCCTTTGATTACCGAGCCACTAGTTCCTGCCACAATCCCCTTAGAAAGCAAGTAAGCGTACTGCTTGGTACATTATTTCTGATACCAAGTGAATTTGTTCAGTTTTTATAAGTGCGCTGGTGTCTTCAGGGGTATGATTTTTGTATAGCCAGTCTTGGGCCAAAATTGTTACCGCAGGAATTCCCGCCATGGCAAAACTGACGGAGTCGCTGTTATGACCCGCTCTGGGAGTCAATAGAGCGCTAGCACCACATTTAGAAGCGGCTTGGCGAATGGCATTTACTGCGGTATTTTCTCCATCCCCCCAGAGTGCAAAGTTCCCTATCATTCCATTTCCGACTGAGTCAGCGTTTAGAACCGCTTTTATCTGGTCGAGGGGAAACGTCGAAGAGTGTACAAACGCCTGAGACCCTATAAATCCCATCTCTTCAGCACTCCAAAAAGCGATAACGATCGTGCGTTTCGGGACTTCTTTTTCACGAAGAATTCGCCGTATGACATCCAGAATACACCCCACTCCAGAGGCGTTATCGTTGGCCCCGGGGTAGACTCGTTCTTCATAGAGCCCCAGATGGTCGTAATGAGCTGAGAGAAGAATTATTTCCTCTGTTTTTTCGCCCATTAAACCCCCTATTAAGTTGACACAGGGAGATCTTAAATTACTATTATCCCCGGGTTTAAAGGTCAGTCGGCCATTGACCCTAGTTTCCACCACCGGAGGAATCGTAAACGCTTGAATAAAGCCCGTTTTTGGGTCCCCCATCGGTCGTAAGCCTAACATACTTAATTGTGTGGCCAGATACTCTGCGGCTCTAGTCTCCCCCACAGTTCCCGCTTTGCGTCCTTGCATCTCAGGAGCAGTCAAAACGTAAATATCATCCATTGCAGTCCGACTAAGGATTTCAAAATCAATCTCCTTAGGTGGATCAGTCTCAGGAGGCAGCAACAATTCAACAGGCGGACGTCCTAGCCCTGTTTTTATAGCCTCTCCAAAACGAGCCGGTAAAAAACCCCATGGTAATATGACTGCTCCAAGACCCAGTATTGTTTTTAAAAAAACTCTGCGTGTCTGCATGACTTATCCTTTCTAAGAGGAGATTGACTGACTATGTCTTTACGCATTAATTCCCCGCATCAACTTCAGGCTCCCAATCTAGAAACTCAAAGTTCCTCGGAGCATAATAATGAGTTTAGTGGGGTTTTATCTCAGACCCAAAAAATCCAACGCATTGAACTCCAAGCCTTTCTTGAGCGCCTCGGAACACAAGGGAAGAAGTTAGCTCATTCTCTCTCAATCCGAGATCTTAGGGATTTCCAAGATATGGTCAAATCCTTCCTTCGTTCAACCTTTGGACAAAGTCGCTCAATGCAAGAGGATACGTCCTGGGATTTTCAAGGTCGTCCGAAGGTCATGGCGCGAATCGGAAAAATCGATCAAGCGCTCGATGAACTTGGAAAACAGCTTCTAGATCAACAGGACAAACCCCTTGAATTATTAACCAAAATTGATGAAATTCGTGGGTTGATCATTGACCTTTTCGCCTAAGTAATAAATTAATACATAAGAAAGAGGTGTTACCCTTTGTCCTATACCTCCATTGCTAATACTTACGAAGACTTTGTTAAAGGGTTTCATCCCAAAAGCGGGCTAGATCTAAAATTCTATAAACAGAACCAAATGCAACGGCGTATCCTTAGCTTTATGAATTCCCATGGACACCCAGCCTATCCAGACTTTTTGAAAGCCCTCAATTCTGATCCCATCTTATATGATGCCTTTTTCAAGCATTTAACGATTAACGTTTCTCAATTTTTCAGGGATGCTAACCAATGGAAAACTCTGAGAGAAACGATTATACCCCTACTTCTCCAGAACAAAGCCCCTTTAAAACTATGGAGTGCAGGATGCTCTAGCGGCCAAGAACCATACTCACTCGCTATGACAATGATGAATTATTTCTCGAACGCGAAGTTCACCGTCCTTGGTACGGATATCGACGTCAATGTACTGAAACAAGCCAAAGACGGGATCTACAAACAAAATGATTTTGCAAGCACTCCTCCGGAATTCCTACAAAAGTATTTTACCCCCTCCGATAAAGGGTATCAAATCAAGGCCTCCGTTCAGAACAACGTTAATTTCCAACACCAAAATCTACTCACTGATCGTTTTCAAACGAACTTTGACTTCATTGCCTGCCGCAATGTCGTGATTTATTTCACCGAAGAGGCCAAAGAAATGCTCTACAAGAAGTTCACGGATTCCTTACGCCTAGGTGGAATCCTTTTCACTGGAAGCACTGAACACCTTTTTGGAATGAATCACCTAGGCCTGAAACCTGTATCCTCTTTCTTCTATCAAAAGGGATAGCATAGACCTCTTAAGGCAGAACCGACCGCCCCGCACTTGCATGAAGCGCGCTTTAGCATCATAGATTTGCAGAAAGCCCAGAGGGTTTTGAGTTTTAGCCTTAATGAACACTTATCGCCGTAGGATGCTAAGAAACTTCCTCCAACCATTATAGGGGCTCTGACTCATTAATCTTGAGTCAGAGCCCCTTAAGTGCTTTAATTAAACGACGTGGGACATTCTCGTTCATACTGTTCGACAAATTCCTCCAAAGGATAAGTAACCCCTTTACCCTTAAACTCCAACGATACTTGTTGAGCCTTTGGATTAAATCCGATAAACTTCATACCGAGCAGCCTTGCCATTTTAGATAATTCAATCCGCGTACCTCGCCCAAAGTCTTGTAATTGCATCCAACGCACGCCCCTTTTTCTTGTCATTACGACTCCAAAAAAAGTATTGAATCAAGCTGAATATTAAATTGTATCAGAGTATGACTAAGCACATATAACTTGTCAACTTCACTTTAGTCTATCATATCTTATTCACTCGCTCCTTTCAACTCCTCTATATATTAAAGATATTAGCTGTCTATCAAAAAATCTTTTAATATCCCCAAAAACCTAAGATACTAATCCCCGCTAAGATTAATAGGCATCCTAGTATTTTCGGCATCGTGAGCGCCTCATGGAGCAATAATGTACCATAAAGAATTGCAATGGCATATCCCAAAGAAACTAGCGGATAGGCATAGCTAAGCTCCCAACGTGAAATTACAACCAGCCAAAGAATTGAGCTTACTCCAAAACACATAAACCCAACAAAAATAGCTGGAGTCAAAATTATTGAACCCAGTTGCTGCCAAATCCCCGTAACCGTTACTTTTCCATAATGAAGCATCCCTAGCCGGAATAAAAATTGTCCTGTAGCCCCTAATAGAATGGAGAACAAAGCGACAACTAAAGGACGGAATTCAGAACTTATAGTCATGGATAAAACCCCTTGAAATCAATCTTATAAAAATTCAAGTCATAATTCTAAGTAATAACACTAAAGTGTTTACTGAATGGCGTCTATTTATACCACTGACAAGAATCTCCCTAATTAAATAAAGAAGGAAACCTCTGATGCATTTACATCGTCAGTTTCCTATTGTGCGAAGTCAACCTATAAGCCGAGTTCTGTTCCTCCGTGTGGAGGTGATGATCATCTATCTCGAACCGCCGTTACCGACGGCCTCTAGCGACCTTACCCGGGAACGAAAACGGGCCGTTCATAGTTCCCCTATTCAGTCTTGCTCCAGGTGGGGTTTACATGGCCAGCCAGTCACCTGACTGCCGGTGAGCTCTTACCTCGCCTTTCCATCCTTACCTACTCGGAAGTCAGTCGTCAAAAGCCAGAAGTGGAATTATAAAGAAAACTTGGCTGGCGCCAAGCCTTGGCGTAGGCGGCCGCCTTAGTTGCCCTTATGCTTCCAGACGAAGACACTGTCTTCGCACGTATTAGTCTTCTTGCAGTATACAACGAAGTTATACTTTCTGACTAGTAGAACAAACTTATTCTAACCTCCGGCCTCTGACAACTGACCTCCGTTATCGGCGGTATCTCTCTGTTGCACTTTCCTTAGGGTTTCCCCTACTGGGTGTTACCCAGCACCTTGCCCTATGGAGCTCGGACTTTCCTCAGAGGCGACCTTTCGGTCCTTACCCCCGCGATCATCTAGTTGGCTTCGCTAAGTTATCTTACTAGAAAACTTTGTTTTGGTCAAATGGAGAGTATTGGTTTAATTTACAGTGGACTTTTTTTCGGTCATTTCTTCTATTTCATCATCAATGTCCATTAGCTCGATTAACCATTTAGTACGATTAGTATTGTCTTCTGAGATGTTTATTAATACCTTTTCACGTTGAAGACGTAGGATTTCAGTTCGGTTCATACTATCGACTCCTTTCTTCGTAATGTTATTTTTATCGAAGGATCAGTAATTCTTCTAAAGAAGCCTTGGGTATTTCATTGAAAAGACTTTATTATCAGATTATTCCTTGCAATATTATAGTAATATATTTCACAATTGATGTCAAGTGGTAATATTTACTTTCACAAGTATATTTTAATATTGTAATAGCAGTAATCTATTATGAAACAACTGCTCTCCCTTGCCATCTACTCGCATGCTTGTAAGCCGTCCCTATACAAGCCATGGTGAACGATTAATTGAACTCACTTTAACCTCGATCCCCTGAAGGGATTTCTCCGTTGTCAAATAGTGAAACATCTTTTGCAACATAGGTGCCTCGCTCAAGAAATGCCCAAGATCCCCAATAGCCATCCCTCCCTCAAGTGCATCGAGAGCGGAATGATGGTCAACGTCACCCGTTATAAGCAGGTCCGCGCCTTTAAACAAGGCATTAGAGACAAATCGTCCCCCGCTGCCATTAACAATGGCTATTTTTCGAACTTCCTTCTCGGGTGAGCCAGCCAAGCGAACTCCGGATAATTCATAGTCTTGGGCATAGACTCCGGACTTAGTTAACCCCTCTAAAAATCGTTTCCACAAAACTCTTAGTTTTTCCGGATGAGGTAAATAGCCACATACACCATAGCCCCGTTCTTCGCCCTCTAACAGTTCCATTCTTTCCAGTCCTAGAATCTCTCCTAGGCTTCGGCTCGCCGAAAATATTGACTGATCTAAATTCGTGTGCGCAGCATAATATCCAATCCCATGCTGCAAAAGTCGAAGAGGGACGAGTGCCCCAGCATTATCTGATCTTAAGTTTTTCAGAGGACGAAAAATTATAGGGTGATGGGCCACAATGAGTTGGGCACCTAGATTCTTTGCTTCCTCGACCACTTCCAGCGTTCCGTCTAAAGTAATCAATATCCGCTCAAGGGGCTTTGATCCGCTTCCAACCAGTAAACCGACATTATCCCAATCCTCAGCCCACGATTTAGGTGCAATCTTTTCAATTAATTGAGCTACTAACCCTATCGTTACTGCCATATCCGAAGTCCCTCCACTAGCATTATTTCATTGCTAACCTCATTGATTTTGGTCATAACTTCTGGGCTCTTCGATTTCTTCATTTGCTTTATACGCCTATGTAACATACCACTATATTCGTTAAGGTGCTCACTCAGAAGATCCGTTCGTTCTTCCAAGACGAGAGGTCCAAAATGCCATACAAGTCTATCCACTAAGTTTTCAAATACCAAGACATCCATACTAAGCTTTTCCTGAAGTGGGTTCAACCGCAAGATCCAAGCTCGAATAGTTTCTTTCAGTTGAACGATGCCCCAGCCCTTTTCCTTTGAAAGAGCTATGACCCCATAAATTCGTTCCTCTTCTTTCACCAACCGTTCCTCTTTTAGATGCCAGCCACTCTCCAATAAAGCTAACCGTAACGCTCCCTCCGCACCTTGTGGTTGTAAGATGAGATCAGTCACGGACTCCATAACGTCTGGACGAGCGGATAGAATTTCCAACATGGTTCTACCACCCATTCCTGCAAGGGTAAGGGTATCGACCTCTCCAGACTTAAGTGGCATTAAGCCATCTCCAAATCTCACATCTATGAAAGCCTCTAAGTGTCTGGCTTTAACGGCATTTAAAGCGGATTGGTAAGGCCCTTCATGAACGTCCACTGCAATCGCTTTTGATATTTTCTGAGTCTCATAGAGGGCTATGGGTAAATAGGCATGATCTGTCCCGATATCTCCAAGATCTGCCCCTGCTGGCACAAACGATGCAACAGTTTGCAAACGCGGACCTAGTGTGACGGAGATTGTCATAATTCACCTCTTTAAACATATGGATTGATCTTAATGTGCATAGAACGATGAACACATAAGATGGATATTCAGATTTCGTCTGAGATCATCATGATGTGCCAGAACATTGATGCTTGGTATGCTCACCAGCAGATATAACTATACACGTGCACTTTCCGTATTATACTGCATCGCAGAGGTTTGCTCAACTTTTTCCACTAAAGACTCCTTTAAGATCATTGACCTTTTATCCTATAACTTCCCTCATTATGGACACCCTTTAGCT
>NZ_JYNH01000136.1 GCF_000960765.1 Desulfosporosinus sp. I2
CGGTAACTAACACCGCCAAAGACGTGAAGAGCCAGCTAATCAAGTGGTTAGTTTTTTCCCATTATCATGAGTTTACAATTTGTGAGCAGAATCATTAATTATAATAACTTCCTTATTCGCTACTCTCTCCTAGCAAGACCTTTGGCAATCACCGATTGCACTACAGAGGAACATCAGCCACCGGCAGGATTTTTAGTCAGACATTCACGTCCGGTATTGGCCCCTGTATGCTTCTTAATATCATCCAAAGTAGAGCAGCACTTGGCCACAGCGACATGGTATAATATTTCTTCGTCCGTGACATTTGCACAATAACAAATTGGAACAGGGGGCGGGACATTCTTAAACCAAATCTTACTAATCAATTGGTCTTGAAGTATTGTTTTCTTCCCGTCCCGAGAATAATAGGCAACCTTACAATCGGGAGTTTTACATAAAAATAACTGTTCTCCTTCAATCTCAATACCAGGTTGTACCTGATGTTCAACGGTTACCTTACGTACTTTCTGACCGGTCCCGTTACAAACAGGGCAGGCCGAAATTTCGTTTGAATTTGCGGAAAGCTCAAGCATCATGTAGCATAAACCCGTCCTTTCACTCCTGTAATCTTTTATCATATTTCTTTAGCATACCAATTTCCCCTCTCTCTACTCCAGTAGTGTCCTAGCCGAAATAGGAACACTTTTCTTTCCGGCACCCGTGAGGATGTCGTTCAATATGTTTACAAATTATGTTCTCACTGACTATTGGCAGGGAAACACTTAGCTGCTCATTCACCAATTTTACTGCCTCGGTCAATGATTTACGAACGAAGTTCTTACAACAGCAAGGCCCTGTTTCGTTAGCAATAGTGTTTACCATCTTGGCCACAACTCTCATGGTAGTTGCCGTTTCCTGGTCTTTTGGACAAGCCGCTCCCAGAATAACACTGAAGCAAGCGCCTATAGCTACAGCAATACCGCATACCCCTGTCAAACCACAGTATCCGCCAATAGCCTGTCTTGCCGTTCGGTTTAGTACCTCCAGAACCTGATCATCAGTTACAATAATACTACCTTCGTTCCTGATGGCCGCGATCAAGGCTCCCGCTGCGATCCAGGCGTTTTCACAGCCAAGCATGGGAACTTGGTCGTCATATCCCATAAGTGTTTCGGCGATTTCCAACGGGTTTTTTGACTTACTATCAAATACATAGTCTTTGACTAAGTCGAAAACCCCTTTTCCGTGGCACTCATCACAAACATAATGACCATTAGAGCAACAGATGTTTGCTATCTCCTGTTTGCCACACTGGGCACAAGTCAGTGATTTGCCTTGATCAAAGTACTCCAGGGGATTCCCGCAAATTTTACAGTGTTCGGTACTTCCGTCTAAATGCTGACCAGCACTAGATGAAGTACCTCAGCAGTCACTAGCGCTAGGTAGAACCACGTTATTTTTCATCTCGAACATAAGGAAACTCATCTCCCGTTTGATTGTATTTAAACTTGTAAAAGTAATGTACTAAATTC
Organism: Desulfosporosinus sp. I2; assembly: GCF_000960765.1. Taxonomy (GTDB): domain Bacteria; phylum Bacillota; class Desulfitobacteriia; order Desulfitobacteriales; family Desulfitobacteriaceae; genus Desulfosporosinus. The sequence continues at coordinate 1,512 of NZ_JYNH01000136.1, forward strand.
TACGAATGCGTCACGGTTTAAGAATAATGGCATAAGAGCGTCAGTCCATGGCTTTGGCTAACGTGGTAAGCTTATTAATCGTCTTCCAATTACGTACAGTCGCTGGTACACCTAACTTATAAAGATTGTTAGCAAGCTTTGAATTCCGAATACTATGATGGAATAAGAGATATACCTCTCGTTCTATAACTCGATACAGGTCGTTTTCACCTCTGTAAGCGTCCAACAATGCAATCTTTTCTTGCAAGGGTACGTGGGTTAATAGTGCAACATATTGACTCTCTGCTTGAGTCGATGCCTCCGCTTCAGCTACTTCTTCCTCTGAAAATGGGCTATTAGGAACCAGTTGTTCCAACTCTGCTAACGTTCTTAAAACAACCGTAACCGAAAATCCAAAAACCGCCTCAATTTCATGCTCAATTTTTCCTAGAAATTCCTCTCCTTGGTTTGATTTGAATAATACATTGCCACTTTGTATATATGTCTGGACATCACAAAGTCCGATGGCTTCAAATACTTTTTTCAACTCAGCCATCTTTATAACATTCTTTCCACCTACGTTTATTCCTCGCAATAGTGCTATATAAACAGTCATAATTACAGGTTCCCCTTTGTCAGTAATCAAATGTAAAAGTGGTACAATGCAATCCAACGCTAATCAGCGAAGCGGTATATTTACTAAAGGGTATAAGAAAAATGCGAACTGATAATTTTTGGTTTTTTAACTTAATACACGCCCTTGCTTTTATTTATAAATAGCCTTGCCTATAATAGCTATCAAGATTACTAAAAAAGTAATGCTGAAATATTTAAACCATCTTTTATTATATAAGGATTCAAACTGACTAAATATATCCCCTAATTCAGCCATGATTGAAGCTAATAATTCTAACAAATGAATTAACCCCCTCTACATTGGGTCGCGAATAAGAATAACTGGAAGTTTCAAGAAAAAGGTTTTTGAAGTACCAATGCGAACAGGAAAGTTTTTGCTTTTACGAAAACATGGCAAGCTTTTTAGCTACGAATTTGCTTAGGAAGAACCCCAATGGAAATAGTATTAAAGCATATAGCCACTGTCGTGTTTGAAGGAGAACAATGAGAGCCAAGATTATTTCTCCTGGTAAAGCCATAAGAAACAAAGAACGAATTGCGGCACTTAATTTAATTTCAGGGCGTAGGGGGAACATTGAAACAAATGGATTATTAAGTGATTCTAACCAAAACGGTTTAACCATCGCTATCAAAAATGGAATGGATACGCCCCACAAGAACCTTTTCCACACAGGAGGGTAAGCCGTAAGCATTAAAACGTAAGCACCAACCACTTGAAAATAAAATTTGATATTAGTACTGTGTCGCAAAGTGGATTTTAGGCATATTTCCACTAAACTATTTTCAGGGTTACGCTGCTTAAAAATAATATTAGAGTTTTGGAATAACCATGGGCTGGTTCTTATAGTAGTAGTCTTTTTTGTATATGTTCCTGCATACTTCAATAAAACGTTATTAAACTTTAGTTTTGAGGCCTGTCGCATAGATATATCTTCTAGAAGTGTTCCGGAAATAAACATCCGTTGGTAGATAAGACAAATTAAAGCAGTAATAAGTATGAGAAATGTTAGAGATAACAACATAGATCGATTAAGCAGTAAAGATACGGTCTGACGTAAAAAAACACCCGTAAGAAAAAGAAAAATGGTTTTAGAAAGGCCTAATTTCCAACTCTGAAAGCGAAATTCTAATAGCTGTTTTAGTATCCCAATCAAAGCTTTTAACAAAAAGATAATTGTTGTAAGCAATATAAACATATGCGTGGTAAAGCCATAGTGTAACAATAGAAACGGTGCCCATACTATCGAAAAGAGTAGCGAAACCAGTAAATTATAAATCATGTAGTATACGAGGCTATATTTTATTAACCCTTTGACCCAAGTCTTACGTTGAAAAAGAAAAATTTGATCCGCATCTTCAAGAAATACCTGAAGAGTTCCTGCCCATACAAAAACAAGAAAAATAACCAAAAAACCATTGATAGGAATATAGTTTAATTCTACTGGAACTTGCCTCCACCAACCCAAATAGGTATCGATAAAAATGGCTGAAAACGGTATGACGATATAGAGAGCCACAATCCAATCGACCACGGTTTTCCAGACGGAATATTGGTATTTCCATCCGTTAATTAGGCGATGCCAAAAGAGTTTTCTTATGGTAGTCATAGAGTTTTCTCCAATAATTCAATGAAACAGTCAAAGAGAGAACCATTTATAAGTTGACTCTGCTCTCTAATTTCCTGTAAGTTACCTTTAGCTAGAATCGCTCCATCGTTTATTAAAACGAAGGAAGTACAAATTTTTTCGGCAGTATCTAAAGAATGCGTAGACATCAATACTCCTGCACCTTGGTTCTTAGCTTGTTGAATTAATGAAAGAAAATCCTTAATACCGATAGGGTCCAAACCAATAAATGGCTCATCAATTATATAAAGTGACGGTCTAAGAAGGAAGCCCAGAATTAGCATAACTTTTTGCTGCATACCTTTAGAAAATGTCGTCGGCATATTATGTCTTACATGAGTAAGTCGAAATAGTTTGAGTAATCCCTCAGTTTCATTTAGAAATTCAAGCCGGTCAATTTCATAAACAGAAGCAGCAAACTCAAGGTGTTCCCACAAAGTCAATCCTTCGTACAAGACAGGTTGTTCTGGTATATAGGAATAGTTTTTATACGAACCTCCGAATTCAACTTTACTATCATGCTCAGGGAGCAACCCCATTATTGCTTTAATTATGGTACTCTTCCCAGCTCCATTAGGGCCAATTAAACCAATTAATTCTCCGGAACCAACATTTAATGCTACATTTTTAATGATAGGCTTATTAGCCGTATAACCAGCCGATTTGATGTTAACCTTTACAATATCCAATCTATTATCACTTCCATGTTCCTTTTAGATAATTATAACATGCTAGCAATAGCCACTACAGCTAATTAAGAATTATGAAATTGTAATACTTAATAAACCCCAACAATAACCCTTTAGATATTTCGCATTATCCTACTTTTTATGCTCTAACCTGGGTTTATTGGAACATCCAGTTATTAGCCTAATGGGTATATGGATTATGCGAAGGTGGTTAAATTGTACATTATGCTCATACTGTGATTAGTGCTCATCAATGTACTGATTCAGCGCTTCATGGTACACATCGATTCTCGTTTCCTGCGGCTCGGTTTCTTCATTCAAAACAAGATCCGCCATGTGGTGCGGGGTTTTTCCGCCTATAGTCATGGATTTAATGCAGGAAACACAATAGACCACAACATCCTGACAAGGCATTTGGGCGGCGCGCTTTTTTTGCAGTTCTGTGACTTTTTCGATTGGAAGCTGCGGATAGAAATTATCGCCACAGCAGATGGACTTTGTTCCGCTGTATTTGGAATCGATGATTTCCATATTCATTTTCCTCAAAATGTTTCTGACCGCTGCATGAACCTGGGGTTTTGGCCGGTATGAGCAAGAGTCATGCACAGAAACCGTCAGTTCGGTATGATCCGGCAGGGACAGATTTCCGATGCTGTCCAATACTTCCCATAGTGAAATGGTCTGTACTCCTTCATATAAGGAACGGAACCTTCTGTCGCAGCCTGCGCAGTTATTGATGATGGTAGCGCCATGAGGCAGCTTAGGATCATGATGGCAGCAAATGCTATGTAGCTGCACCGGCCCGAAGTATTTGTTGAGCATATCCAGTATTTTTTTCCCGGATTCAGGCTTGTAAATACTGAGTGCGCAGCCGGGGTTAAAGTAGCATTTTCTCATATCAATGTCAGAAATCTTAATACTCGGAATTCGAATGCCATCCATTTACTGCTCCTCCTTCCGTTCAAGCTCCAGCAGAGCTTTTTTCATGTCAAGGCCGCCTGCATAACCGGTGAGAGCACCGTCAGTTCCTATTACTCGATGGCATGGAACAACTATTGTCATCGGGTTTTTATTGTTCGATATGCCCACTGCGCGGCTCGCTTTCGGATTGCCAACCGCCACCGCTATCTGCTTGTATGTACGGGTTTCTCCGTATGGAATCTGACAAAGAGCATCCCACACTTTTTTCTGAAACTTCGTACCATGAAGCTCGTATGGGAAATCGAATGTCTTGCGCGTGCCTTTGAGATACGCGCGTACCTGGTCAAAAGCTAGATCGGAAAGCGCCGAAAGTTCGTTGTCAGCGTCGATTTGATCCGCTTGCTTCAAAAAAATGATTGCCGTATCTGTATATCCGATTTTCAAAATTCCAAATTCAGAATCATAGAAAGCGTACTTGTTCATTTTCGATGCTCCTTTCTGTATGCGACAGGAGATAATCCTGTACCATTTTTGAAAAAGCGATAAAATGATGACAATCCGCCAAATCCTACGGAATATGCGATGTCAATAATCTCGTCATTGGTGCCTGAAAGCAACCGTTTTGCTTCACTCAAGCGCAGATTGCCCACATATTCGGATAGTGTAACGCCGTACTCATCCTTAAAAATTTCAACCATGCGGCGCTGCGACACGCCCAGATGCCGCAGTTCCTGATTCAGGTCACATCTCTTGCGAAAAGAATCGTCCATCAACTGCTTTGCCTTTTCTGCAATTTCTTTGATTGGCTGATAGTCAAAAAGATCACTTCTGCACCGCTTGCAGGGACGAAAGCCGGCGGCTCTCGCTTTTTCCGCGGTTTCAAAAAAACAAACATTTTCACGTTTTGGTATTTTTGATTTACAGGAGGGACGGCAATAAATTCCGGTAGACTTGACCGCGTAGAAAAAAATACCGTCATAGGACGCATCATTTTCGGATACCGCTTTCCACATTTCTTCCCGCATCATTTCTTTGCCGCCTCCTTTTTCTTTTTTAGTGCATAGTCTCGCATTTCCGGAATCGCGCCTCCGGCAATCGCCCAAAGATACAGACTTGCCACCGTTCCATAGGGAGAGTACCGTCTTACGTATTTCGCAAACTTTTTTCTGTCGATGCTTCTGTGATGATACAGCATCCGCATTCCACGATGAATGGCCAGGTCCCGGAAGCTCACAACATCGGGACGCTGCATACAAAAGGTCATGATCATCTCAGCAGTCCACACGCCGATACCTTTCTGGGCCGAAAGCTCTTTTATAACCACGGCGTTAGGCAGATCGTTGAGCGCGTCTATATCAAATTCCTTGTTTTTGACTTTCTCTGCAAAGTCTTTGATGTACTCGGCTTTTTTGAACGTCATACCAAGTTTTTGAAGTTCATTCAATTCAAGAGAATAGATCGTATTGGCATTGATCATCCCGAGCCTGCCGCTAAGCCTTTGCCAGATGGTCGCTTGTGCGCGGGTGGAGATCTGTTGCCCGATGATATGATGAATCACGGAGGAGAAAAGATCGCCGTCAACCGTCCGATATATATGCCCGATCCGATCAATCGCCGCGCCAAGCAGCTTGTCGCAGCCTTTTAAGAATTCAATTTCCTCGCTGCCATATTCAAAATACAAAAAATCACCTCCGATGCTGTAATTGTAGCATAGGCATCCAGTGACTTTCTTCTCAATTTTGGATATTCAATTTGGGAGGCAGTACAATTTGTATTTCTAAATATCTGCGGAAAATATAAACAATAAGAAATTCACTTGTATTTTTTCAGATTCCCATTATTAGCCTAATTGGAATCTGAATAATCCGGATAACATTTAATCTAATTGTCAGATTCATTAAATCCAACTCTTATTATTTTTCCGGACATAAAATACGGTTTGATTGGGTTATTTTTTCTTGTTTGATTAAAAAATGCGATCATACCATCACAAGTATCTTTCTTGTACCGTCTATATCTGAGCAAACTATCATTAATAATTTCCTCATCACAGATAAACTGTCCCAAATACTTTTCATTTTCGCCCCGAACTAATATTTCTTGATAATCACAATTTAAAGCGATCACATCATCCTTATCATTTAGCAGAAGAATCCTTAATTCATGCGGTAGCTCATCTATACTGTTCTGCACTTCAACAAATACTACAGAGAAGCAGTTATTGGGGTCATCCTTAATTTGCTGAGCATAAAACCCTAAAGAATGAATTCGTCCCGCAACAAAAGTATCAGATTTGATTTCTTCAGTTATTACAGTAAGGAACTTGCTATATTGCTCTTTTATAAAATCTAATACCCGTTCCGTAATATTACATATATCCTCTTCTTTAAATTGCTGCCCCTTTTTAAAAAAAGAACCTATTTGAGAAGTCGCCTTATCTCCAAACAGTTCGTGGGAAATAACCACTTTTGCATCACAGATGTGCTTTATCAGGTTGTTAAATTCCGAAGCATATTTAAACTCGTAGCTTTCACTCTACGATTGATATATCTCACCTCCATTTCTTGATAAGTAAATTATAAGTCGATGGAATTGGATTACGATACATAACTCCATTTTCCGTTTTATATTATTTTAGTACAATGGTAAAAAAAAGAGGCCTTACCCGCAACCTCTTGAAAAATGGCAACTGGCATAGTCTTTAAGACTTTAGACCCTTTAGCTTTGCGTTCTGCCTTTCGACAGGTTTGCCTTTATAAATTTGTGAATTTACATTATCAGATCGAGCATTTAAAGTTTTCTATCCATTCAAAATAATGAATTTTTTATATCAAATGGTTTAATAAAACTATTGAATTAAGCTTCTGAATAGCAGTTTTATGCTGCCTTGCAATTAATACGTTACTTTTTAGATGCATCAGGATTTGGTTTGTAGAACCAGCCAATACAAGTTGGCGCAACAATTTAGAATGATCCGGCTAATATTAGTAATAAAGCTAATAACCCAAGAGATCCTGCTCTTGAGGTTTTCCTGTTATTTTGTTATTTAGCGTATTTTCTATTTCAATTAATGCTTATGGGTTTTATTCAGTCGTTTTCATTAGAGCTAGAGGAAAAACTTCTTCCTTGCCACCCAATTTGATTTGTATGGCATAAGCATCGCCTTCATCGGGTTTTGCGCCGTTTCCGCCACCAGTTCCTCCAATTTTTGTGCCGATTTCTTCCCTTCCGTAAGTCTTTTTATTACCATTTTTGTATAGTGCATATTCTATCTCACCGATAATCGATTTGTCCTTGGGTTGAATCTCCAGGCTGGCCTTATGCCACTGTCCGGAGACGGTGATATCATAGTTGACAGTCCAATGCTCACTATCACCTGTGTAATTTAAAACATAATTCTCATTTCTTGCTACATTTCCGGATTTAAGCGGACTGCTACAACCCGCAATTGTCATAAGAACGCTTACTAAGATAATGAACAACACCTTATTATATCTACGCAATTTTTATCTCCTTTCTGACCGTAACCGTATATTACCACAATTGAAAAGAATTGAGCAATCTGCTATTTGTTTTTTCATTGCTGCCTCAAGTTTTACAACAAAGCTTTCCAAGATGTGTAGCGTTCTTGCCTAAGTCAGAATATCAATTAAAGCCAATGCAGGTTATGGGTAGTGCCGTAATGTGGACAACCTTCTGCTTCGAGCCAGGTTGACCAAATTACTTGGACAGGCAATATTAGGTATTCTTTAAAATAGCTTATTCCACTATCCACAACTAATACGACAAAGGATCTTGCTAAAAATCATTAAATAATTGAATATCTAAAAACAGTTTTATATCAAGCGATCAAATTTGCGAAAAACTAGACGTCACCGTATTTGTTGTTAGTGAATGTAAATGTCCAGTTTGAAGTACCACGATAAATTGTACAGGTTTGAGAACATCCAACAGTAGAAGTATCATCAGCTAGTACTGGCTTCCAAGAAGAAGATGCTGTTTTACTAAAGGTAAGACTCGAATCAGATATTGAATAAGGTGTACTTTGACTTAAATAACCTCCCCAAGAGCTTACACCAATCTGACCAATTGTTACAGTCTTATTTTTAACTGTAAAACCAGATAAAGGGCTCCAACCTCCTGAAATGGTTTGACCTGCCATTGTAATATGCTCAACACCATTACTATCTGCTACATTAGACCACCTAATAGTACTATATGCGTTCACCGAACCTGTTGAATCCCATTCATCGTCACTAAGGCTGCCTTGGATATAATATTTTCCGGAACTCTTCAGATCACTTGCTTTAACAACTGCGAAGCTGGTCGTAGCATATTCTCTATTAGTTTTTCCGTCTTTGAATTTTTCTTCTTTAAGTAATTGAGTTGTTGAATAGACTTTGACATCTTTTGATATTCCATCTTCATTGTTTGAAATATGAGCTTTACTTTTTGGGGCTAAATCTTTATTTTCAAGATCACTAATACCATTTACAGCCCGTTGAAAAAGAACATGAGGATCAGTAATCGCAGGGTTTTTAATTACTTTTACAGGCATTAGGTTTACTGAAGAATCGGCAAATGCTGGCATTGCTATACCTAGGATTAATACTAAACTTGACAAGAATGTGATAATTTTTTTACTCATTTTCTTACTCCCTTGTTTTTTAATTATCAGTAGCCACTGATTAGATTTATTAATTATCGATTTACAACTAATTTTCCTGCAAAGAAAAAAACAAATTATGGAATTATTTAACATTATTTGTCGTTCTAATTTAGAATAATTCCACTACGTAATATAGAAAAAACCTATCATAAACTGGTAAAATTGTACTAATTCTACACCAAGCCAGAAAGGATAAAGAAGAACATAGCCTCGTAAATTTGTAAGCGCTTAAACAACAGGTGCATTGACAAAAGGTAACCCCGGTACGAACTTTTTATATTCGTACCGGGGTTTGGCATTATCATATTTACGGTTTGTGTTACGGCAGTAGTCCGGTAGCTTTTGCGACTAGGGCAAAAAGTCCTCAAGTAACAATGGATCGGTCTTAAAGTCTGACTCCGGCATTTTATTGAAGATATGAACCAGATATATGTATACGTCATAACTGTCTGGATAGAGTAAGAGCTTGATTTCATCATTGGTCATTTTTTCAGCCACATCGTATCGAAGTTTACAATTTCGGCAGCGTTTCTGAATTTCTCCAACCGTGGATTTACCACATTTAACACTTTGTGCGATTTCTCTTTGAGAATAGCCATCTTCTGTCAGTCTTAAGATTTCTAGAACTTTCACTGGTTCTGCACACCTCATTTTCTTCCTCCCGTAAACGTGCTAAACACATTGTACAGGAGTTCATTATTGAGGTACCGGTTTATTAGCCGGATGTTGCGAGAACAGTGGCCGAATGTGATAGGATCAGTGGCCGGATGTCACAGGATTGCTGGCCGGATGCCACAAGAATACTCATTAGCAAAAATCTCTGGCTGTGACTTCCTCAAACCCTTTTGGGGGGTCTATGGACATGCCTTCCATGAGAAGGCGACGTTACCTGACTGTTGTGTTTCTTACATCGTACGGGTCTTTTGTCTATTTAAATCTGGCTCCCGCACCGTCGGGCCTCTTGTAATACAAGACAAAACCATTTCTTCCCAGTAAAGGCCCTTCAGCCGATTACGGCTCCGGTTGCAGAACAGAAAAAGATAGTTACCAAACGGATCCATGTTAAATGTCTGTTTCACAATGATAGGCTAGGCCGTCGACAGCTCTCCTTAAATCTGTAACTCCACAAGCCAGATAAATACCATCAAAGTTCAGGACGTCCTTCAACATATGGAATTCAAGACCCTAAATATATCCGCAAGCAGCGATTGACTAAACCCTGATTCCACATAAATTGTCCATTTTCCGCAATTGAGTCTGATTTCGCTAATGGAATGTTCATCTTTACCATGGTTACATACGCCCACTGCTGAGTTCTTGTTGACCTTCTCTGTTGAGTCTAGTTGCCCGGTTTAAATACCGATGATATTCGATACCCTTGGATTCACACAATGCTTTTGCTGTCATTCCACTGGCTCTGCATTCCACTACGAGCTCAGCCTGCTGTTCTCGCTTGGACACTATTAATACCTCCAATCCTAGTCTTATGAAGGTATTTTCTCATGGTTAGAGCAGGTTGACCATGCACCCGTTTATTAAGCGCTTACAAACAGAACGACAAAGTTTTCTACTCAAAATCAAATCTAGAGACACAACCCTACCCAGCACATCCCTTAACTTCGTCAGTCCTTCTTTGCCTAGCAACGGGACACCCTTCCCCGATTGGGAATGATCTGGCGACTTACCTCAGTGCAATTTCACAACATAACCTGTTGCCTTGGATGTTAACCAGAATATCAGGGTTCCATTCCTACCCAAAACTTAAGAAATTTCCAATCTTTTACTGATCCGTCGTTATGTAGTACCTCCAAGTAAACTCCGTCTCCCTTGCCTACTGCCAAATGGCTTGAGCGGAGTTGTCCTTGTCTGTTATTCCATTTTCCATGACATATTTATAGAATATATCTTTACCTACACCATATGTTTCTGCAACAAATGCAAAAGCCTAATTGTTACAGTATACTCCAGCATGGTTCGCCCTTAAAGCCTGAGGCCATGACATTATTCAAACACATCATTTAATAATCCATATCGCCCCTTCTCTTTGTTTTTAGTAAATATAACTTTGTTAGCATCTTTATAGTTTATTGATGGTATCTTGTTTTCTACGATGATTGTTTGTATGCCACTTAGATTATTCACAAAATATTCAAACAAGGAATCCTTCATACTATCTGATATTTTGTCTGCAGGTTCTTCAAGTGACAATATGGGAGAATCGAATATCAAAATTCCGGGTGAATACTCTCCATTATTGTTTAGATATTTAGCCAAAGCAGTTGATGTGATAGTATTAAGGAATGCACAATATCCTTTGCCATAGGAACTTTTCTTTTTACCATTTACAACAATATCCATATCTCCTCTGTCAAATCGAGCAGAAGTATAATTCTCAAACCTGCAAGATTTTAATAGTTCGTTTAGATATTGATCTAAAATGTCTAAAAAACTACGCTCAAGATGTTCTTTTGGTTTGAATTTAGATGTGGATTCACCTTCAGATTCTATCTTAACTATTTCCGCGACCTTGTCGTTCGAAAATTGTTTTATAAGATCAATTTCACTTTGGGTTGTAACTGCTGCGCGATATTGAGATAACATCTGTTGAAGTTCAATAATCTGAGGTCTTAACTCTGAATCGATAAGAATTTCTATATCCTTCTTTCCACTTAAAAGGTCG
>NZ_JYNH01000137.1 GCF_000960765.1 Desulfosporosinus sp. I2
GCCCTTGGCTTGGGCTAGAGCGGCTAACGGATCAGGTAAACAAGCCGCCATAATTTGATCGGATAATAGCATATCTAAGCGCACGGGCATTTTAGGGATTGACATCTTCTTAACTTCGTTTACCTGGACACCTTTATCGATAAGCATTTGATCGCTGACATAATCAATAATCGAGTTCTGAGATATCCCTAGGGTCGCTCCTTTTAAACCTGACATATCCTTGATATTAGACTTAGGAGAGGACAAAATAGCAAAACGTCCTTCTTTCGGGGTTGCACCTAACCCGATTGAGGCAATCTTCACATCCGTACCTATCTTTTTTAATAATGCAACTGCGAGGATATCTGCAACCTCTCCATCAATTTGGCCTGCTTGAAGTGCAGTATCACGCTCTAAGGCACTGGCGAAACTGACAAGTTCCACTTGAACCCCTTTATTAGCGTAGAGACCGTCTTTTTCTGCAACATAGAACGGCAAGTTATCTTCGATCGGCAATACCCCGATTTTAACGAGTTTACTTACACTTTTGGGTGCTTGATTTTCTGGAGTTTTTGGCGCTGAACACCCTGTAACTATGATTGCTAAACTAACAACAATACCCAATAAACTAACCTTTAAATGCGGTTTTCTCATTTAATCTCAACACTCCCCATTTTTAATACCCGCTTGTGAAACCCATAATTTATATTATATTCGACAGAGAATTTGTTATTCCTGTTAACTTCTTGATCTTACTCCTATACCATGCATAGTTGATCGACATTTGATTAATTCGATTATTTTTATGATCTTCAGTTGATAGTTTTGACTAGTATTAAAAAAGAGCATCAGCTCAGCTTCTCTAAGCTTGATACTCTTTATGTTTAATCTGTCCAAAAAATTTACTCATTTACGAACGAATTTTCCTTTTTGAGATTCTTAGGTATTGGGGACAAGACTGCAAAAATTCCTCCCATGACCACTAAAACTCCTCCTAATGCCTGTACTAATGTTAGGTGTTCATTGAGTAAAATAATCGCTAGAATTGCAGTCATCACTGGTTCCAAGGTGCTAATAATCGATGCTGAAGAAGCGCCGATATGTTTCATCCCTTGGAAAAATGTCAACATGGCAATAATGGTTGAAAAAAGGGCAATTCCAGCGATCCCCATCCAAGTGCCAGCAGAGAGATTCCAGGTCGCCCCACCTAACGGCAACCCAATTACCCCATACGTCAAGGCTGCAGAAGTAGAAATAATGGTTGTACTAACTAATGGTGTGGTAGTCTGGAGTACTTTATTTCCAATGATGATATAAATTGCATAAACAAAGGCAGAAGCAAGGGCTAGACCAACCCCCAGAACATTAATACCTTGTAAGGCCACTCCTAAGACCATGACTAAGCCAAAGGTAGATAGCAATAACCCTGAAAGTTTATAGCTGGAAAATTTTTCTTGATGGGTAAGCACCGCTATCACAGTAACGATAACTGGATAGACGTATAAGAGTAAAGCCGCTAAAGAAGCTGGTATAAAACGTACTGAGGATATGTAGAGACCCGCCATCATCGAATAGTTGATCCCCCCCATACCCCATAAAGTAAGCCACGTTTTACGAGACAGACGGGGAAACCCTTCGCGCCAAAGCGTGATCGCCCAGAAAAAAAGTGCTGAAATAGTAAAGCGTACAAATAATACCGTTGCTAAACCCGCGCCTCCCGAGAACACATATTTCCCTAAAATAGGGTAACAGCTAAATCCTAACGTTGAGATTAGAATTAAAAGTACACTGAGTCCAAGATGATTGTTATGCTTATTATTCATGCCCATACCTCTAGTTTTAATTTATTGATCAATTTGAAACTTAGAAACATATCCCGATCTCCTCTTGCTATGATGATTTATATATTATCATAGCAAGAGGAACTTCTGTCAATGAATTCTTAAGCGTTGACCTTGAATTGCTATAGCCATCACTCAAAAGGAGGTTTGAGATTAGAATACCGCCATGGATGGCGAGGTGTCGTGATGGCGAGAAGGGACCCATGACGAAAGAAAAAGGATTAAGCCTATGCTAAATCCTTTTTCTATGTTTTTTCAAATTCTCTTATTTAATGTTTTTGATAGCGGTTTCTCCGAATTTCCCGGTAACCACTTTTTCGTAAGGAGCGATTTTATTTAATTCCCCAGCATCCTTGATGATTTGTTGTAAAAGGTAGAAATCTTTTTCAAGGAGAACGGGATCAGTCTTCCAAGAATTTTGTTCTTTATACCGTTTGACAGCACTCACAAGTATTTCATTGTTTTCATCTGGGAATTGAGGTTTGATGGCTTTGGCAATCTCCTCTGGAGTATGATTGGCTACCCAGCGCTGTCCCTTATAGATGGCATTGGTAAACTTCTGGATGAGTTCGGGATTTTTTTCAAGGGTGCTTTTCTTGGCAAAGTAAGCTGTATAAGGTACTTGACCGCTCTCTTTTCCAAGGGAAGCAACGATATAAGCTTTACCTTCTTTTTCCATACTTGATGCAGTGGGTTCAAAGATTATGACGTAATCCCCTTGACCACCCATGAACGCACCCGGCATCGCTGCAAATTGGATCGAAGTATTGATCGCAACATCTTTTCCGGTCGTTAAATTATTCTTACTCAAGACATATTGAAGGACAATAGCTGGCATTCCACCCTTGCGTCCCCCAATGACATTCTTTCCTTTAAGATCACTCCATTTAAAATTAGGCTCGGGGGTTCTACCCATAAGGAAAGTTCCATCACCGTTCGTCAATTGGGCAAAGACAACACTATTATCTTCTTTACCCTCATTATACACGTAAACACTTGCTTCCGGTCCAGCAAAACCAATATCAACCTGTCCAGATAAAACACCAGTCATAACTTTATCAGCACCTTGACCGTTAGAAAGATCTATCTCCAATCCCTCGGCTTTAAAAAACCCTTCACTCATAGCGACATATTGTGGGGCATAGAATATGGAGTGTGTGACTTCTGAAAGTTTAACCTTTGTGAGCGCTGTCTGATTACTACAACCCGATAAAACTAAAGAAAGTGCCAAAGTTAACACAATAAGTACTAGCACGGTTTTCTTTTTCATTATAATGGGCCCTCCTCTTACACTATTTGTCTAAACACAATTGTGATGGCTTATAATGTGAGTTTACATTTTATTTTTCACAAGCAATTTTTCAAGATAAACCACCCCCTGATACATTATGGTCGCCGCTACACCCAGAATAATGACACTTGTCATAACTAGGTCCAATTTGAAAACTTGACCACCATACACAATGAGGTATCCTAATCCAGCCCTTGATACCAGAAACTCTCCTACAATAACTCCTACCCAAGACAACCCAACATTAATTTTAAGAGCATTGATAAGGGTCGGGTAGGACGCCGGAAGTAATACTTTAGTGAGGACTTGAAATTTCGTTCCTCCAAACGTCTGAACGAGTTTGATCTTTTCCTCGTCAATCGCTAAAAATCCGCCTAATACCTCCAAGACTGTGACAATCAGAGAAATCGCTAAAGTCATAACAATGATTGCCGCGGGACCTGCTCCGATCCAAACAATAAAAATTGGCCCAAGTGCGATCTTAGGTAAACTGTTCAATACCACAAGATAGGGTTCTAAGACTTTACATAAAAATTCTGACCACCATAAGATGATGGCAATTACCGTCCCTAATAACGTTCCTAAGACAAAGCCCACGACTGCTTCGAGACAGGTTATTCCTATATGATGAAAAAGTACCCCTTCTTCATATAATCTAAGGATTGTTTTGACGACCCTTGAAGGTTGACTCGTGATAAACGGATCTACGATTTTGGCATCGGCACAGATTTCCCAAAGTATCAGCGCTACGGTTAAAATAAGAAATTGTATGAAACGAATCTTCAGTTTTTCCTTCTTGAGCCGTTCTAAATACACTTTATGTTCAGAAGAGATGATGGTGATCTGCTCCAGGTTAGACCTGCTTTCTTGATCTTTGTTAGACATGGACATCTAGCCCCTTCCATATCTTTTGGAAAAAATGTCTAAACTCTGGTGCATCTCGTGAAGATAAGGGTGTCCTTTTATCAATATCGAACTTGATTTCATAAATTTCCTTGATAGTTCCAGGTCGTTTCGATAAAAGAACCACCCGATCAGCCATGCTGATACTCTCGCCAATATCATGGGTGACAAGTAACGCAGTTTTATTTTCTTTTTTTATAATGGTGTAAATATCCTCATTGACTACTAGCCTAGTCTGATAGTCTAAGGCCGAAAAAGCTTCATCAAGCAGGAGAATTTGAGGATCCGTGACAAGAGTTCGGATGAGGGCCACCCTTTGCCTCATCCCGCCGGAAAGTTGGTTTGGATATTTACTTTTGAATTCAAAGAGTCCATACGTTTTGAGGAGTTCATTTGCACGCTCTTTTGCCTCAGGTGTCACTGCCTTGCGAATTTCAAGACCAAGCATGACATTTTGATAAATGGTTCTCCAATTAAAAAGATGGTCTTTTTGCAACATATAGCCAATTTTTCGTGAAGTCCCGATGACCTTCTCCCCAGAAATCTTGACCGTACCAGAAGTTGATGATATTAAGCCCGAAATGATCGATAATAGCGTGGATTTACCACAGCCGCTCGGACCAACAATGCTGACAAATTCTCCTTCCTTTACCGAAAAACTGATATCCTTCAAGGCAGTTATTTCCCCATTGGGGGATTGATAGTTCATGCCAACGTTATGTACCTCAACAATATTGTCCAATGGCACTCCCCCCCATCCTTGTTTTTATAATCTATTAGAGAAAACCTTGATCGGTGCATAATTCGTAAATCTTCCAATTATGCTCTACACTGTACAGTTTTAAATAGAGAGCTATCTTGAGAAATTGGGGGAATTAGATAAAGCCTTGACACTTATAGAGTGCCAAGGCTTACTAACTATTTGGGAAATTGTATAGAGGGACTTAGGCGCAAATCAAAACATTAAGGAATTTGAGCTTAGTCCAATTCCTTAACTGCTGCTTTAATACGCCTTAACCCTTCTTCAAGGACCTCAAGGGAGCAAGCTATATTAATTCGAGCAAACCCTTCTCCACCAGGACCGAATAAATAACCCGCATTGAGTCCAACGCCCGCCTTGTGTACCAAAAATTCTTGCAAATCTTTGGGTTCAACGACTGCTTGAGGAGCTTTAAAGTCCATATCGGCAACCCATAACGGTAAAATGTCCTCACGTCCAAATACTCGTTGATTGAAATCCCATTTAACACAACCCGTTTGACGTCGATCGATAATCTCATTAAAGTCACAGTTCATACTCATGATGCTCCTTAATTAAATAAATTAAATAAATCCTAAGACCTTACTGATAATTTAATGGTTTTAGGATTTTTAGCTCTCGGCGGCCTCTTTTATCGCCGTGACTATTTTGTTATACCCGGTACAACGACATAAATTACCGGCAATCGAAGTTTTTATTTCTTCTTCTGTAGGATTCGGATTCCTCATCAAAAGGGCCTTGGCCGACATTAGCATTCCTGGTGTACAATATCCACATTGAACTGCACTATTATGAATAAAGGATTCTTGGAGTTTGTCTAATTGTCCATCCTGTTCTAAAGCTTCTATTGTAATAATCTCCTGTCCATTAATTTGAGGGGCAAGAACTAGGCAGGAATTGACCGCTTTCCCATTCATGAGCACAGTACAGGACCCGCACTCACCTGCCCCACACCCTTCTTTGGTTCCTGTCAGACCCAATTCCTCTCTCAGCAAATCAACTAACCTCATGGTCGATTGAATATGCATAGTATGTTCTTTCCCATTGACTTTAAACTCAATCTGCATGTTTCTTCACCCTTACCTTATCTATTAACGTTATATTGCTCTTTCACTCTACTTTTCCACATCGCAAAGCAAATTCTTATTCGTGCCTCGTGCCTCGCGCCTCGTACCTCGATTTCAAGGTAGCCATGATCTTCTCTGGTGTAAGAGGCATGATTGACAAGGAGGTACCAAGGGCATTATTAACCGCATTAACAACCGCTGCAGCAACCGGAACAAACGCTATTTCTCCAATGCTTTTTGCCCCATAAGGCCCATCATCCCCACCTTGTTCTATTAAAAGGGTTTTGACCGTTGGCATATCAGGAGCATTAAGCACATGATAATTTTTAAGGCTACTATTAAGAATACTCCCATCGCCACCGACCCTTATTTCTTCATACAAGGCGTAGCCTATCCCCATTTGTACGCCGCCCTGAATCTGGCCTTCAACCATCCCCGGATTAATGGCCTTTCCAATATCATGTGCCGCCAGATAATCGACAACCTTCACTCTTCCTGTCTCAGTGTCGACCTCAACCTCGGCAAAATGTACGGCGTAAGCACCTGGATTAGAAGTCCCGTGATAGGTGTGAGTAACAACAAGATCAATATTACCCTTGATTTTGGCCGTTGTAGCAATATCACGATAACTTATGGACTGCTGCTCGTTTCCTACTACCCATACTCGACCGTTTTTTCCCACTAAAGTCTCCTTTGGCTTTTGTAAACTATGAGCTGCCCATTCCAACAATCTTTCTTTTAACCTCTTAGCTACTTCATAAGCGCACGCGCCGCAAATATAGGTTACTCTACTACCATAAGAGCCAAAATCATAGGGACCATATTCAGTATCTGCTTCCATAACGGTAATCTTATCGAGATCAATCTCTAAAACCTCTGCAGCAATCTGCGTAATCGAAGTAATCGTTCCACACCCTAACTCATGAAGACCGGTATTAAGAGTAAAACTACCATCCTCATTCATCTTCATAGTCATAGTACTATGTTCAGAAAATCCACCGTACATCCCGTTTTTATGTGCAGCACAAGCCAAGCCCACGCCCCTACGAAATCTGCCTTGATCTGGTTCCCGATTATATCGTTCACTCCACCCAAAGGTGGCGGTACCTTTCTCAAGGCATTCAATCACACAAGCATTGCCCAGTGAAATTTGGGATGCTTTATCCAAATCATAGGGATGGACAAGATTTTTAAGTCTAAATTCTACAAGATCCATTCCTAACCGTTTGGCGACCGCATCCATATGAATTTCAAGGGCTGTCATAATTTCTGGGGCTCCCCACCCTCGGGCTCCACCAGCAACTGGCGTATTCGTATAGACAGTCTTCCCTGAATGTTCATAGTAAGGAATTCGATATAATTTACAGATTTTCTTGGACATTGCATAGGTGCTGTCAATCGAACTGGTTGCATAGGCTCCGGCATCTAAAACGGTATCAACCCGGAATTCCGCGAGAATCCCTTGCTTGGTAACCGTCGTTTTTATCTTAGAGGTCGTTGCAGGTCTGGTCATTGTCGCGATCATAGTTTCTTCCCTAGTTAAGGCTAATTTGACTGGTTGTCTAACCGCTTTAGCCAAAAATGCTGTAATTGGTTCTAAGATGGTTTCTTGTTTTCCGCCAAAAGACCCCCCCATGGGTACTTTAATCACTCTAACTTTGTTATAACTCAGTTCTAGCAAATCCGCGACAATGGTTCTAACTCCAAAAACCCCTTGACAAGCTGCCCACAGAGTTAGCTTTCCTGAGCTATCAAAATCTGCTAGACAGACATGAGTTTCCATTGCTGCGTGATGTACTTTTTGAGTGCTGGTTGAAGTTTCAACAACTACACAATCCTTAGGAAGCGGGACCTGTTCCCCCAGTTTTAAGACATATTCATGCAGTAAATTTCCCTCAGGATGAATTTTCGTGTTCTGATCTTGGAGTGCTTGCTCAGGTGTACTTAGTACAGGTAGTTCTTCATACTCCACTAGAATAAGGGATATAGCCTCCTTAGCAGTTTCCTTGCTGGTAGCCACTACAGCTGCCACTCGATCCCCTACAAATCTCACCTTATCCGTTAATAGGCGTTCATCTTCAAAGCAAAGTTCTTGGTCAGGAACAATTCGATAGCGACTGTAGGTTTTGCCGGAAGTATTTAAATGCGTAAATACCCCGATAAC
Source organism: Desulfosporosinus sp. I2 (assembly GCF_000960765.1). Lineage (GTDB taxonomy): Bacteria > Bacillota > Desulfitobacteriia > Desulfitobacteriales > Desulfitobacteriaceae > Desulfosporosinus. Next base: position 8,006 of record NZ_JYNH01000137.1, read on the forward strand.
CCCAGATAGAGCTTCTGCCTTGCTGGTATCCATTCTTTTTATTAGCCCATGAGCAATCGGACTTAAAAGTAGTTTGGCATATAACATATTCGGCAACTTCATATCACTTAGATATTTCAAATCCCCTCTTACTTTTTGGGGTGCATCATGTATTGGAAATGTATGACCAACGTATTGTAAATCCTGGTTCAAAGCCCTCACTCCTCAGCTTTTTCGCACTAGTTTATACCTTCAGATTTTACCTTCCGTTATACTAAGCATTTAGGTAATATCTGGAATATCCCTTTAAGATTTGCGATTTTTGTCACATTGAATTATCAGTACTTTTGTTATATATTTCAACTATACTATCCAAGCTCTAGAAGGGAAAAATACTTGTGGAAAAAGGGAGGATGTCAAATTGTTCAAGTTTAATGTAGAAGAAGAATTAAGCTGTAAAATAGAAGGTACCGGCCAGTTTATTGCTAAGAAAGGGGCAATGGTTGCCTTTAAGGGAAACTTTAAGTTTGATAAGATGTTGCTAGGTCCTGACAATGGTGGAAGAGTTATGGGTTCTCTCTTGGGTCTAGCAAAAAGAAAATTAACCGGGGAAGATATTCAATTAATGACAGTCGAAGGTTCAGGCATTATATATTTAGCAAAAAATGCTTATCATGTTTCAGTGTTTGAACTTGAGCCTGGCGATTGTCTATCAGTCGAGAGTGAAAACCTACTTGCTTTTCCCATGGACCTTAAATACGATGTCCGCTTTATTGGGAGTGGAGTTTTATCTCAAAAAGGATTAGCGACCACGATCCTCAGCAATATCTCAAACCAACCCCAACAAGTTGCCGTTATGACCGATGGAAATCCGCTCATGCTTGAAGCCCCTTGTGTTGTTGATCCAGATGCTGTCGTGGCCTGGACAAGCGGCCCCAACGGAGGTGGAGATCCAAGTGTGGCCATGAATAACTTCAGCTGGAAAACAGCTATTGGGCAAACATCCGGAGAATCCTATCAATTCCAGTTTAATCAATCCAACCAAATGGTTCTCGTTCAACCATCGGAACGATTATCCGGATTAAAGATTAGCATGGATTAATATTATTTGAGATATTGCCTGAACTGACTAAATAATAACGTAATAATCCTAATCTATCCTGTCTATCATTATAGCATTACACGACATTTTTGCTACTTGCTTTTTTAAGGTTTCCCTTTTCCCATTGATGCTTACTCTTCAATCGAACCACCAATTTTGCGTAAGTGTAGTCTGAATGTATATTGGCTATTCTCTCTTCGCTTGGCTAGATACTCATCAAATTTAAATTGATCAACTAGTTTAATCCCCTCGCTAATCATCTCCGCTTGCTGTCGTTCAGTCTGTGATATTTCCTCTGCAACAGCTAAAATCTCATTTATGCTATATAAAGGCACAAATATTACTCCATCATCATCAGCAAAAACTGCATCATCCTTATCAATATCAATATTTACAAATCTTGCTTTGCCTAACACGTTTATTGAATCCACCCTTGTAGGACCAGATGGGTATGCTCCATAACTAAATACTGGGAAGCCAATACGGTTAAGTTCTTTTGTATCTCTATGGCAACCCCAAACAATAATCCCTGCTAAGCCTGAAGCTTTAGCTTCTAATACTGTTAAATCTCCAATACATCCTTCATCCATTCTACTTTCATTATCAATTACCATGATATCCCCTTGGCTTGCGTCTTTCATTGCTTCCAAAAATACATCCACACTCCCAAAATGCTTAACAGGAAGAACCTTGCCTGCTAAATAACTTCCAGAACAAATAGGTTTAATACCTGATTTAGCAATTCTCAAAGGAATATTTAATCGAACACATGCATCCGCAATAAGTGGAGTAGATAATTTTGAAAAAATCTCCATCATGTTTTGTTTCAAACTAAAAATTCTCCTTTCATAAGACAGTATTTTTAGACTTTTAAAACCAGCTCCGAATTTGACAATGGTGTATAACTGAGTGAACTCGTTCAACGCCTAACATCCATATGGTTTAACACGACGTATATTTAACACTTTATTGCTCCTTATTTTAACAATTGTTCTATCCAAAGTTATCAATATCGGAAACACGCTGTTTATCTGACGTGGCCCGTTTTTTCTAATTTACATCAGAACTGAAGTTTGATTTTTCTACCCAATCCGAAAGAGCCTTTTTACTAAATATGTCTTGGCCACCAAGCCTTACATGTGGGATAGCATCAATTACCTTAAGTAACCGATCCTCTGTAATTTGCAGGTAATTGGCCGCCTGAGCTTGGTTTAATATATCATTTTGAGAAGTGTTTGCTCTACTCATATAAGACGTAATATTTTGCGAGGCTTGAACAATGCTATTTGAATTACTCGTAACACCATTCTCTATTGATCTACCAATCCAATAGCATCCAACGAGAATTGATAATGCTAGAAACACGATAGTCAAAGCAAGTACCTTTTGCCCTCTCTCCACGAGTTCACCCTCCCTCTAATACTGGAGTTCCAAGAACAGGCTTTTATATCTTACCTTCTCTTTGATTTCCGTTTGTCTGGCGATTGAAAATTTGCCCTTACTCGATCTCCTTTTTTAAATGAACCTGTTAAAATCTCAGCGGCTAACAATAAGACTAGTCCAAAAGATACCGGATAATTTAAGGAAAAGTTACCAGTCTTGTAAAGAATATGGTAGAAAAAGAACCACTACTACAATGCCAATTCCGATTCCAAATGACCGCATGCCACTTACTCCCCATTTCCACCTTTCACGACCAAGAATTATACATTCAGGCCATGTCGAATAACGTCCCGAGGGTTTGCGACGTCGGGTTATTACATTCATATTCTCTCCGATGTTGCAAACCCTCTGTTTATACGTCGTAACGGCAAACGGCATACTTGTGTTCCCTAATGCAGTTCAAATATTTGAAGTCAAACCGATTTTTTTATAAACATAGAGGTTTCTACTTTGCCTGTTGAGCAATAGTGAAACCTTTAAATCTTTAATGTTGCTCGTTCTTCTGTGAAAGTACAGTGATAAGAGAATCAAGCTTTTGTAACAGTTCCTTGTCATTTTGGGTTTTCCTTTTGAAAAATATAATAGTACTAATCAATAAATAAATTGCTAGAGCAAAAATGCCAAGGTAGATCACTCCGTAAAGCAAGCCAAAAATGCCAAAACCAATGCTAGGTCCAATATCCGTCATTATTAGTCTCCTTCCTTACTACTATTCTGTATTCAACAATTTTCTCCATAAACCTAACCAAATCCTTCTTTTACCAATCTAAAAACACCTTTCCCTAAGAGCCTTTGGTATTTTGCACATCACATCCTGAAACTGCTTCTCAGCCTTACAATATTGCACTATACTTTTAGTACTTATAATTTATCTTCGGTTAAGTGAAATCGAAACCCATCTCTTTAATCTTCTGATTATATTAAGGACGAAAGCGATGTGTTATTTCTAAGTCATTTCTAACGCCCTATTATAGCCCGCCGGTAATAATGATTCTTCCCTGAAATTATCGACCCAGATTATAAAATAAGACCCAGTTATGACGTATAACGTCCAGGGATTCCCGACGCGCCATTCTGCATTCATCTTTGCAAACTGTCGGGAATCCCGTGTTAAGTGAAGTTGGTCGCCCCCATATTCAGCAGTCGCCATGGACGGCGACTCCTTAATCTAGCAAAGCCGTTCTCAATAAATACAATATCATGAATGTTATTCTGCTAGCCCAATAATTAACTACTTCATTGCAAGCGTCCAAAAGCCTTCTCTATTTAAATTACCTAGTTCCCAGCATCGATCTATTTTATCAAGTGTAAAAGTATGCTTCTTATCTTTTTCATCAAAATACCGTAACCTTATTTCATCAAACTGACAATTATCGCCCATTTCATTCTTCTTTATAAGGAAGTGTAGGTCATATTTATTAAGACTCCTTGGTTGTAAGACGAAAGAGTATGCGCCTTCATTCCCATACCATACATTGTCTTGATTAGTAATTTGCATCATTTGACTCAATTCCTTACCGTCTCTAAAAAGCAAAATATTCAAATCCCTAATTACACGAACTGCATTTGAAGTATTTTGTAATTCGATCCACAAAGGAACCTCAAAAATTATCCCATTAGATCCATTACGAACCCCCCCCTGTTCTTCCATTACCAACTTTAGAAAAAACTATTTTATAATATACTTTTACTTTTCAATAAAGACTTAACACTCTATGTTAAAAGAAATGTATTAATTTCTTTGTTGATTAACTCCGGCTGTTCAATGTTAATGACATGCCCAGTATCATTAATAATTTTATAATGTAAATTATTAATCTTTAGTATTTTAATAACTGAAGGATGATATATCAGTTTATCGGAATCCCCAATTAAAAATAAAGCTTTTTCCCGAAATACATCAATGGCTACATTATCAAAATATGTCTCCTTCTGTACTACGACCTTGCTATATTTCATTATGTAAAAAAAATGCTTTGCAAACTCTTTCTGTAAAAATGAGGATACAACACTGTTTGGAACGGTATATTTTCGAAGTATATCTATTGCATTTTCTTCAGAAAAAGTGAAAATTTCGGGGAATAAAACTTTTACGGTTCTGAATACTAATAAATAAAACAACAAATTACCCTTAATACCCCT
>NZ_JYNH01000138.1 GCF_000960765.1 Desulfosporosinus sp. I2
CGCGCGAGATAGGTACGTAAAGAAAAGAAAACAAGTGCGATTATTTTTATTGATGAAATGGACATTTTAGGGGCGAAGCGTGGCAGCAATGTATCTCATCATGAGTATGACCAAACCCTAAATCAATTGTTAGTTGAAATGGATGGGTTGAAAGCTGAGCAAGGAGCGCCTATCTTGGTAATGGCTGCTACGAATCGTCCGGAAGCGTTAGATTCAGCCTTGCTGCGCCCAGGGCGTTTTGATCGGCAAGTAAAAGTAGATCTTCCTGATAAAGAAGGTCGTCTAGCTATCTTAAAAATTCACACTAAACATAAACCTCTGGCTCAAGAGGTGAACTTAGAAGATATCGCCCATGAAACATTTGGGTTTTCAGGAGCCCATTTGGAAAGTCTCACGAATGAAGCTGCCATTCTTGCTTTGCGAGATGAGGCGAGCGAAATATGTGAGGGTCATTTACATGAAGCAGTCGAAAAAGTGATGTTGGGAGAAAAACTGGATCGCAAGCCAACGGCGGAAGAATTACGGCGTGTTGCTATTCATGAGAGTGGGCATGCGTTGCTGGCTGAAGTGGTCCGCCCCAACTCAGTTGCTCAAGTTTCGATCCGGTCACGAGGAAATGCCTTAGGATACGTACGGCATTATCCAAAAGATGATTTATATTTATATACACAGGCGATGTTGGAAGAGCAGATAATGGTAGCCTTAGCGGGGGCATTAGCAGAAGAGGAGATCCTAGGTGCCCGGAGTACTGGGGCAGCGGGTGACTATGAACAAGCCCTTAATCTGGTTGAGAGGATGCTACTTTCGGGTATGTCTTCACTTGGCGTGACGGACGTTTCTCGTTTGGATGCTGAACATCGTCAGCTTGTGACGAAAGCTATATTAGCCGACCTCGAAGATCGAACTAAGTTAATCCTTCTAAAGAATAAACATTCCTTAGTCAAAATTACTGAGATTTTAGAAGATGAGGAAACGTTAAGTGGAGATGCTTTGCGGATGTATTTAATCGATGTCGCCTAAATCTATGGGCAGTAACTGCTTATCAACGGAGTCTTTCACTTTAAATGTAGTGGAAGGCTCCGTTAGTTTACACCGTAAATTATCGGAAGACAGTCAAGCATTTCGGAAGTTTTTACATAAAAAGAAGGATATTTTTGAGTTACATTAGAAATAATTTAATGGGGAGTATCATGGAAACTTGTTTCCATGAATTTGTAACACGAACTTTCGTGTTTATTTGCGTTGACAATAGGAGAGTGATAAACTATATGAAAGCTGAAATTGTCTCAACGGGGACTGAGATATTACTTGGAGAAACCCTCAACACAAGTGCACATTACTTGACAAGAAAACTGTCGACTTTGGGCATTGAAGTCGACTATCATACCACAGTCGGTGACAATCCCAAACGTTTAGAGCAAGTGTTGCGTCAGGCGCTCGTGCGTTCAGACCTCGTATTTACGACAGGAGGCCTAGGCCCGACTGCAGATGACTTAACGAAGGAACTAGTTGCCAAAGTCTTAGATTTAAAGTTGGAGTTAGACGCCTCCAGTTTAGAACAGATTAAGCAGTTTTTTGGTCGTCGCAAAGCGCCTATGCCTGTGAGTAATGAAAAACAGGCCTTTTTCCCTACAAACTCGACAATTTTGCCTAATCCCATTGGGACAGCCCCAGGGGCCATTATTAAAAAAAGCGATAAGATCGTTGTAATATTGCCAGGTCCTCCTTTTGAACTGCACCCTATGTTTGATCATTATGTTTGGCCGGAATTAGAGAAAATCATGGAACCTGATATCGAACGAATGAACGAGCGTGTTCTAAAAGTCTTTGGGATAGGAGAATCGGCAATTGAGGAAGTACTTGACGAACTGATGAGACTTCCTAGAGTTACAGTGGCATTGCTGGCTAAACGAGCTGAAATGCACATTCGCTTGGTGGCGAGGAGTACGAAAAAGACGTCCAAAGAAGCGGTTGAAGCTTTAAATCGAGTAGAAGAGGAAATCCGTCTGCGTTTAGGAAACAAAGTATTTGGCCGGGATCAGGAAACCATGGTTGGAATTGTCGGGCAACTATTACACGATCGACATCTGACTATTTCAACGGCTGAGTCATGTACCGGTGGATTACTGGGTGCTGCGCTCACTCAAGAACCAGGAAGTTCTGGATTTTATTTAGGTGGAGTCGTGAGTTATTCTAATTCTCTCAAACAAGGGTTACTTGGGGTTAATGAGGAAACCCTTAGCGCGTTTGGGGCGGTGAGTGAAGAGGTTGCTAAAGAAATGGCAGAAGGAATCCGTGCCAAAACCGGATCTGATCTGGCGATCTCAACGACAGGGATCGCAGGTCCAGATGGAGGCAGTGATCAAAAACCAGTGGGTCTTGTATTTATTGGCATAGCTACACCTGAGGGTGTTCAAGCGGAAAGAATTCAGTTATACGGAGAACGGGAATCTGTCCGTAGCTTAACCGTTCAGGCAGCCCTTAACAGGGTAAGAGTCAGTTTATCTAACTAACGAAAGGGGCTAACTAATAGGTGATGGTTGAACGTTTACAAAGTTTTGGAGATATTCAGTTAAGCAAACAGGTTTTGCAAGCTTTATCGGAAATGGGGTTTGAAGAGCCTTCACCAATTCAGATAGAAGCAATCCCAGTTGCCCTGGAAGGGATTGATCTTATAGGGCAAGCCCAGACCGGAACCGGTAAAACGGCTGCTTTTGGGATCCCTATTACAGAAAGGGTAAATTCTAAATTTCAAGCGGTGCAGGCCCTGATTGTCACACCAACTCGGGAACTGGCAATTCAGGTTGCAGAGGAAATTGCCAAGCTTGGAAAGTATCGGCATGTTAAACCGTTACCGATTTATGGCGGACAGCCCATTGATCGTCAGATTCGCGCCTTACGGATGGGATATCAGGTGGTAGTTGGAACCCCAGGACGGTTGTTAGACCATTTGAACCGCGGGACACTTCGTCTCCAACATGTGAAAATGGTGGTTCTCGATGAAGCTGATGAGATGCTGGATATGGGCTTTATTGAGGACATTGAGAGCCTTTTAAAGGAGGTTCCTTCAGAAGGTCGGCAGGTTTTACTTTTTTCGGCAACGATGCCCCCTGGAATTCGCAAATTGGCTCAAACTTATATGAATTCTCCTCGTTCTGTTACGGTCAGTCGGGATGAATTAACCGTTCCGCTGATTGATCAAGTTTTCTATGAGACTAGGGAAAGTATCAAAGTTGATGCCCTTGGTCGGATTATAGATATGGAGGATATTGGACAGGGAATTGTCTTTTGCCGTACAAAACGCGGAGTGGATGAGCTCGTAGTGGCACTAGAAGCCCGAGGCTATTTTGCCGATGCTTTGCACGGAGATCTAAGTCAGCAACAACGAGATCGAGTCATGAAGCGATTTAGAGATGGAAAATCTGAATTATTGGTGGCCACGGATGTAGCAGCTAGGGGCTTGGATATTAATAATGTGACCCATGTCATAAATTTTGATATTCCTCAGGATCCTGTCTCCTATGTGCATCGGATCGGGCGGACTGGAAGGGTCGGACGTAAAGGTCAAGCTATCACTTTGATTTCCCCGAAAGAGTATCGCCAACTACGTCTCATCGAAAATCTTATTAAGACGAGAATTCGGCGACTAGAGCTTCCTTCAATGGCGGATATCAGTGAGCGGCAAGCTGAAAATCTCAAGAATCAACTTTTGAAGCTAATCCAGAGTAATCGTCTCGGTAATTATCGGGCGATCGTTGGGGAATTGTTCCAGGAATACGATTCGATTGATGTAGCGGCCGCTGCCTTAAAGTTTGCAGTCGAGGGCGCAAATGTAGAAGAGCACTCTGAAGCTAAAGATCAAGATGAGCGGCTTTTTGCCAATACTGGGGCCTCAGCAGGAATGGTTCGCTTTTTTATTAACATCGGTAGAATCCAACAAATTCGTCCTCAGGATATTATCCGTTGGATTGCAGATCAAAGTGGAATTTCCGGAAATACGATTGGCATGATTAATATTTATGATAAATTTACGTTTGTTGAGATTCCTGAAAAGTATGCGTCAAGGGTTCAGAGTTGTATGCATCAGACTATCATAAAAGGGCGTAAGGTCAGTGTTGAGCCAGCCAAAGCCCGTGAAAATGCAGAATTTTAACCACGGATATAAAGTTCTTGACATTGTTATAGTAATCCTATTTCTCTAAAATTTTGGAGCCTTTTACTTTAATGAAATGAGTTGAAGTGAAAGGTTCTGTTTAATTAAATTGTAAAATAATTTGTTTTGCTGTCGGTTATAGATAAACAAATTGACAAGTATTAAGGGGTACATCTATAATAGAAACCGAACAGATGTTTTGGGGTATGACCCTGATGAGGAGGTTACAGAGTGGCGGAAACTAATAAGTTAAAAGCATTAGACATTGCCCTAGCTCAGATTGAAAAGCAGTTTGGTAAGGGTTCCATCATGAAACTTGGGGAGTCTTCGGCAGGGCTGGCGCTCGATGTCATTCCAACAGGTTCCTTGGCGATAGATCTTGCTTTAGGAGTTGGAGGGGTTCCTCGCGGCCGAGTCATCGAGATCTATGGACCTGAGTCGTCAGGAAAAACCACAGTGGCACTCCATATTATCGCAGAGGCACAGAAATTAGGTGGAGTGGCCGCCTTTATTGATGCTGAGCATGCACTTGATCCAGTATATGCCAAAGCCTTAGGGGTTAATATCGACGATTTACTCGTTTCCCAACCAGATACGGGAGAACAGGGGCTTGAAATCTGCGAGGCTCTTGTCCGCAGTGCCGCTGTGGATGTTGTGGTGGTGGACTCTGTGGCCGCCTTAGTTCCTCGCGCCGAGATAGAGGGCGAAATGGGTGACAATCATGTTGGTTTGCACGCCCGTCTCATGTCTCAAGCTTTGCGAAAGTTGACAGGCTCAATTAGCAAAAGCAATACGTGCGTAATTTTCATTAATCAAATACGAGAAAAAATTGGCGTCATGTTTGGAAGTCCAGAAACGACGACAGGCGGACGAGCTCTTAAGTTCTACGCTACGATTCGGATCGATATTCGCAGGCAAGAAGCTTTAAAACAGGGCCAAGATGTCATTGGCAATAAGACTCGGGTTAAAATCGTGAAGAATAAAGTCGCCCCACCCTTTAAGATGGCAGATTTCGATATTATGTATGGAGAAGGGATTTCTCGCGAAGGAAGCATTGTGGATATTGGGGCAGAAATGGAAATTATTAATAAGTCGGGTGCCTGGTACTCTTATAATGGTGAGCGGATAGGTCAGGGCCGCGAGAATGCTAAGGAATACCTTAAGCTGAACCCGGATAAGGCCAAAGAGCTTGAACAAAGGATTCGTGCTAATATGAGTGCTGTGGAGACGAGTAACGTAACTGAGGACGATGGTTCACTTGACGAAATCTAAACCTCCTAAGAGTGCTATGGTCGTGGCGGTGGATAGTTTATCCCGTCGTTCGATGACTCATTATGAGTTAGAGACACGCCTTCAAGAAAAGGGTTTCGAAAGCTCTGAAATCGAAAAAGTGCTGGATAGACTTCAAAAATTAGGCTACTTAAACGACCAAGATTTCGCTTTGATGTATTCGGAAAGTCGACTTAAGCATTATTCGCGGAGAAGGGTTCAACAGGACATGAAAAATCGGGGGCTTAGCCCCCAATTAATTGAGCAAACGTTGGAATCAACCTATTCAAGTGCTATGGAATATGAGCAATGTCTAGCGCTTGCCAAGCGATGGTGGATTCAAGAGGGTAAGCGTTGGGAGCAAAGACGTGAATCAGACCCTGCCAAGCGGACTGTACCACGTGAATTGTGGATACAGCAAAAAGTCGCTCGAAAGCTTATTCAACGCGGTTATCCTACGGAGTTTGTATGGAAAGTACTTGCTAACCCTGAGGTCTGTCTTAATAATGACACGGAGTAGGCCCTAGTGTATAGAATGAGCCACTTTAGGACAAGCTTGACATTGTTTGCAAATGATATTAAAATCTTAGCAGAGACCTGTCTCTGTTAAGATTTAACCTTTAAAGGTGTTCTTATAGATTTTGTTGTAGTTAGCTAAAATACGGGTTTTATGACTAGCGAGCGACAGTTTGTAGGAAACAGGGGAAAACCCTGTTTTAAGGTTATGCTTAAAGTGACTGGTTTTGGAAACCAGCTTTTTTAATGCGAAAAAATAGAAAAATTTTTCAAACAAGGAGGTGTGTAGACGTATGATCGAACTATTTATTACCGGGTTAGTTTCTGTTCTAGTAGGATTAGGTCTAGGTATTTCAGCAGGATGGCTTTTCCGTAAAAATACTGCGGAAAAGGGTATCGGTTCTGCAGAAGAAGAGGCAAAACGTATTGTTGAGAATGCCCATTCAGCTGCTGAAAGCAAGAAGAGAGAATCGGTCGTTGCTGCTAAAGAAGAAGTCATGCATATTCGCAATGAAGTTGAAAAGGAAACGCGGGAGAGGCGTAATGAACTCCAACGGCTTGAACGACGTTTGGTCCAAAAAGAGGAAAGTCTAGACCGTAAAATTGAATCACTCGAACGCAAAGAGGAAAATCTGCACCGCAAAGATAGCGAAGTTGAACAGCTAAAAGAAGAGTTGAACCACATCGTTAGCAAAGAACAAGCTGAGCTTGAGCGTTTGTCAGGAATGACCTCGGAAGAGGCCAAACAATTGCTTCTTAAGCGTGTTGAGGAAGATGTACGCTATGAATCGGCAATCATGATTAAGGAAATTGAGACTCGTGCCAAAGAAGAAGCTGAGAAGCGGGCAAAGAATATTATTGCCTTAGCGATACAGCGGTGTGCAGCCGATCATGTGGCAGAAACAACTGTATCCGTTGTAGCGTTGCCTAGTGACGAAATGAAAGGGCGAATTATCGGCCGTGAGGGACGAAATATTCGGACTTTGGAAACCCTGACGGGAATTGATCTTATCATTGATGATACACCAGAGGCAGTTATTTTATCAGGATTTGACCCAATTCGCCGAGAGGTTGCGCGAATTGCTTTGGAAAAACTCATTGCAGATGGACGTATTCACCCGGCGCGTATTGAAGAAATGGTTGAAAAGGCTCAGAAAGAAGTAGACCAAAAGATCAGGGAAGAGGGAGAACAGGCAACGTTTGAAACTGGTGTGCACGGGTTGCATCCTGAATTAATTCGATTGCTTGGGCGCCTAAAATTCCGCACAAGTTATGGACAGAATGTCTTGAAGCATTCAACGGAAGTATCCCATCTGGCCGGATTAATGGCAGCAGAGTTAGGGGTAGATATTCAACTTGCAAAGCGGGCGGGACTTCTGCATGACATTGGCAAAGCTGTAGATCATGACCTTGAAGGAACCCATGTCCAAATCGGGGTTGATCTCGTTAGAAAATACAAGGAATCTAGTGATGTTCTTCACGCCATTGAAGCTCATCATAACGATGTAGAGCCTAAAACTATTGTTGCAGTACTCGTTGCTGCTGCTGATGCTGTTTCGGCTGCTCGCCCTGGTGCACGCAGGGAGACCCTTGAAACGTATATTAAACGTTTACAAAAACTTGAAGAAATAGCTGAAAGTTTTGAAGGGGTCGAAAAGTGCTTTGCTATTCAAGCTGGACGAGAAGTTCGTATTATTGTTAAACCCGATAAGATTGACGATGTGCTCGCTCCACGTGTAGCTCGTGAAATTAGTAAACGAATTGAAGAGGAACTTGAATATCCCGGACAAATTAAGGTGGTTGTAATCCGAGAGACTAGAGCGGTTGACTTTGCGAAATAGTATCATGGCGAGATGTTAAAACAGGCAATCCAGCGGGTTGCCTGTTTTCTATTTATAAACCCATACCAAATATGACCAGCTTGCCTGAGAATGGTTTATGCAGGAGTTTGCAAGCCTACGCCGAATAATTACATGTTAGGACAGCGTATAAGAGAGGGCTGAAATAGGATGTTTAGTAATTTATATAGAGACGGAGGACGTGTTCAGGAGGGAGGACGTGCCCAAGATGGAGTAGGGCTACTAACCTCAATTTTATTGAGATACGCCGAGGTAGGAACTGTGCATTATTGGTGTGAGCAACATGCCCTAAAGTTCACGTTTATGCTTACAAAGCCTCAAGTAGACTCCTCTCTTCAAGACATGCTAAAACCAGCAGTAGAATTTTTCAATCAGCTTGAAGGTCGAACAATGAGAGTTTTTGATATCACATACCGGAACGAAGAAAAAGTGTGTGTAATTACTGTAACTCGAGATGTGGATAGTATGACCCAACGAGAGGTCGGGCTTATTGTAGAATTGTTAAAGCGAAAATTCCATAAACAGTTGCTCTATGAAGAAATGTATCTACCTGAAGAAGAACAAATTTTCCAAGAGGAAATGATTTCTCAAATGCTTTATTCAATCCAGAGCGATACTATGAAGAAAAACGTCGTGGCTTTGCGAGAGGAAGGACGTGTTTTGGTCTTTAAGTCATAGCGAATGCGATGCTCGAAGTTTAATGTGCGATGCATGTTGTTTGGATATCGAAACAGTATTAAAGAGTAAGCATAATGGCATTCTATGGATAGCGTTTAGGTGCGATGTGGGATATTCGATGTGCAAACTTCGAACATCGAGCTTCGAACCTCGATTTGGAAGGGGGGACATTTTTTGCGCATACTTTTTATTGGGGATATTGTAGGTAAGCCTGGAAGGGAAGCGGTTAAACGTTTTTTAAAACCACTTCAGGTGGAATATAAGATTAATGCGACGATCGCTAATGGTGAAAATGCTGCGGCTGGTAAAGGGATAACAAAAGAGATTGCCGAGGAACTTTATAGCAATGGCATTGAATTTATGACAATGGGTAATCATGTTTGGGATAATAGAGATATCATGAATTTCATTGATCGTGAAAATAGACTTATTCGTCCAGCAAATTATCCAGTTGGAGCACCGGGGCAAGGGCATGGATTTATAAGAGTCATGGGGAGGAAGATCGGAGTTCTTAATCTTTCAGGGCGCATCTTTTTACCATCTCTAGACGATCCTTTTAGTGGGGCGATTCGCTGGGTTAACCAAATGAGGCAAGAAACCCCGATCATTATCCTTGATTTTCATGCTGAAGCTACTTCGGAAAAAATGGCACTCGGTTGGTTTCTGGACGGCAAGGTCAGCGCTGTCTTAGGAACTCATACACATATTCAGACAGCGGATGCGCGTTTACTTCACCAGGGGACCGCTTATATCACGGATGTTGGTATGACAGGGCCACGAGATTCCGTCTTGGGTGTAAAAAAGGAGATTATTATTAACCGTTTCTTAACCCAATTACCTGCGAAGTTTGAGTTGGCAAGCGGTCCCATTCAGATTAATGCTGTTGTCTTAGACATCGATGAGGAGACTGGAAAAGCTCGACAGATCGAAGCAATCCAACGGGTTGCAGAGGCTTAGATCGAGGCAAGATGCACGAAGTACGAATATAACGGAATATAGCACGTAACGGGTGTAATTTGCATCGCTTTTAATGTCTGATAGAAATCTGAAAATTCTTATTCCATAATAGAGGATTTTGTCTGCCTGTTCTCGAATACATATATTCTATGTTGTGGTAATACTTGTAAAATCAAGTCGAGCAGGAGGATTGTATCTATGGAGGTATTAAAAGTCTCAGCTAAATCTAGCCCGAATGCAGTTGCAGGAGCTCTTGCCGGAGTTCTGCGTGAGAGAGGAGGCGCTGAGTTACAAGCCATTGGAGCTGGGGCTCTCAACCAAGCTGTCAAAGCGGTAGCCATTGCTCGTGGTTTTGTGGCTCCTAGTGGAGTCGATCTTGTCTGTGTTCCAGCATTTACGGATGTTTTAATTGACGGGGAAGAAAGAACTGCTATTAAGTTAATTGTTCAGCCACGCTAAACGAAGGGAAGACTAGGTCAATTCACCTGTTTGCTTTATTCCATAAGCAGACAGGTGTTTGTTTCGTTATGGTTAAGAGGAGGTTAATATGGAGAATTTTTGCATTGTTGATGGGCACTGTGATAGTTTAATTCACTTTGTCAATGGGGAAAGAACATTACAGGATCCCTCACAAGGTGGGCATTGGGATACACAAAGAGCGAAGCTTGCTGGAATCTCTCTCCAGTTTATGGCGGCCTATATTGAGGAGATGTATAAGCCTGTTATGGCAACTTGGCGAGGGTTACAATTGATTGAAGGAGCTCATCGCTTTATTGCGGATTATCCGGATCAGGTTTTTCTTGTGTTAGGGAAACAAGAGCTTCAACAAATTCCTGATCCAGCTCGAATCGGTATCCTGCTGAGTGTTGAGGGAGGAGAAATCCTGGGAGAGAACCTCTTTATGTTAGATATTATTTATAAATTGGGGGTCAGGGCTTTAGGTCTAACTTGGAATCAGCGCAATGCTTTAGCTGATGGAATTGGTGAATTTAAGACTCAGAGTAGGTTGACAAATTTAGGACAAGACGTTGTTTTACACATGAATAAATTGGGGATGCTTATCGATGTATCTCACCTTAATGAGGCAGGTTTTTGGCATGTTCTGGAGTTATCGAAGGCTCCTATTGCAGCTACCCACTCCTGTGCACAGGCTTTATGTTCTCATCCACGAAATCTATCTGATCAACAACTTCGTGCCTTAGGCAAGCATAAAGGAGTTGTCGGGGTGAACTTTTATCCGCAATTTTTAAGAGAGACGAGTCGAACACGACGTGAAGATGTCGTTCGCCATATTTGCCATATTGCTGAGGTGGCTGGAGTAGAGACGGTCGGATTAGGATCAGATTTTGACGGCATAAATGAAGTACCTGAGGGGCTTGAACATGTGGGAGATTACTCTGGATTATTGGAAGATTTAATAAAGGTGGGGTTTTCAACACGGGAAATTGAGCAAATTTCAAGTCAGAATTTTATGCGTTTATTGACGGACGTGTTAAAATAAAAGAGGAATAGAGATTCAAGAAAAGGGGTTAAGTTCGTGGTTTCACCATATACCCTATACGAAGCAGATTTGCATTGTCACACGACCGCATCTGATGGATTATTGACACCAACAGAACTGGTCCGCTTAGTTGCAGAATTGGGATTAAAAGGGGTTGCTATTACGGATCATGACACAATTCAGGGTTGGGATGAAGCAGAGGATGTCGGATCCAACTATCAGATACAGATCCTTAAAGGGATTGAGCTTAATACAAATTGGCATGGGGAAGAGGTCCACATTCTTGGTTATGAATTAGATGGCTCATCAAGTTACCTAAAGGGAAAACTTGGAGGATTAAGGGAAGCCCGTGAACAGCGCATGTTTAATATTCTGGATCGCTTAGCAACATTGGGAATTGATATTAGCGAGGATGAAGTTCGACAGTTTGCTCAAGGAGAATCGATCGGACGACCACATATCGCTCAGGTTCTTTTAAATCGTGGATTTGTACGGTCCATTAAGGAAGGGTTTGAACGTTACATCGGAAGAGGTGCGCCTGCTTACGTTCCACGCTATAAACTGACCCCAGAAGAGGGGATCGAATTAGTGCGTAAAGCTCAAGGAGTTGCTGTTCTTGCCCACCCCGGGATTGGCCGCCTAGAAGAAGGGATACCTGCCTGGATCGAAGCAGGTCTCCAAGGGATTGAGGTTCAGCATTCGGAACATAAGCCGGAGGATGTCTTACGATACAGTACCCTCGCTGAGCAATATAACTTACTAGCTACGGGAGGCTCAGATTTTCACGGCGAAGCAAGGAAACCTGGAGTAGAGGTCGGTCGCTGGGGCGTGTCTCTCAATGTCGTTGAGCAGATCTTTAGTCTGGCCAAGCAAAACCGTTTGAGCATGATTAGAGAATCTTAGGTTTTTTCCGTTAAAGGGTTAAAATGTATTTTCCCGGCATAGACTAGGATTATAGATAGAGCCGGGGGGGCGTAAGGTATTGGATTCTAAGGACGAAATAAATTTACTGAGGGCTCGGATAGGTGAACTTGAGCAGCGTGTAGAACATTTGAGGGTAAGCCGTCGGGTGCTTATGAACTTGCTAGAAAAGGTTGAACGAGAAAAGGTGGCCTTAGTTCATCACCTTGAAAAAGAAAATGTGCGTTTACAACGAGACAATAAGCGATTTGCAAAATGGATTTTTTCAAAAAACAAGGAAATTATTGAACTTCAGGAAAAAGTCGATACTTCAGTTCAAAAAGCATGAGTCAGCCGCTAGGTGACTTATGCTTTTATATACAGGACGCTGGCCAAGGATGGCTGTAGCCAAATTTCTATATCCACTAATGGTTATTGTCCGCCTGTTCTAGAAGACGGCCTAAATCGGTTTTAGGGTTATGATGTTCGCGAATTAACCGGCAAATATTAGGATTTAATCCTGCTTGTTCAGCAAGATAACCCCCCCAAAGGGCGTGTCTTGTGTCTATCTTTAATGGATATGAGAAAATAGAATGACCCTTTTCTAGGCGTGACCTTAGGTACTGGGGCGTCTTCTGTATGAGGACAATAAACACTCGATGCCAGAGGCGGAGGGAAATAACGGATTTTCCGCAGTCATGGAGGAGTGAGGCAGTAACCAGGTTTTTAAAGTCTTCTATGGATAAGGAGTGTCTTGCTTTAATAATGCTTTGGGCGACATCGATTGCGTGTCTCTGATCGGGAAGTGATTGCTGG
>NZ_JYNH01000139.1 GCF_000960765.1 Desulfosporosinus sp. I2
TTTCAAAGCTATGTGCAGTAATATTAATAATTTCCTCAATCACAATACAACTAACAGTCTTGATTTACAAAGAGGGTAGCATGATATAATCTCCCTGAAAGGGGATGGAATTAAAATGCCAAAAGGTGACAAGTATATCGACCTAACGAACTATCTGAAAAATAAAAAGGGCAACAGTGCAAAGTTAGCTTTTCAGGAAATAGAAACTATTCTTGGTTTTAAGTTACCCTCTACTGCAAGATCGCATCGAGAGTGGTGGGCAAATGATCATACCCATTCACAAGCTGTAGCTTGGCAAAATGCTGGCTATAAAACACAGGATGTAAGTATGTTGAATGAGGAAGTATCCTTTGTTGTAAAAATCAGTTAGATTTGACTGAAAGAAAACCTCTGCTGTTTGACGGTAGAGGCTTTCTTGCTTTTCCGACACATTTTACGCCATAGTTTTATTTCCATTTATCTTTATAGGTATGCTAAAACGAGAGGAATATTTAGACCAGCTAATAAAAGTCAAGGGTTTGTTCGATTATTTGTTATGTTTTTCGATTCCGAAAATAGGGTATTGGAAACTAAGCCATTGAAAAATCCGAACAATGACCTTAATGCTATTAGAAGCCCATTTTAGAGAAACGGGACGCTCGGCGCTAGCCAGGCAAACTCTCTTTCAATTTGGGGTAACTCTCTGGGGTAAAAGAGACTTTGCAGTCTTCAAGCGTTTGGGTGTCGTGCACGTGTCAATGGGATGATGGCGAGCATATCCTCGGTCTAACGCCCTCCGGTATCCCTCGTATCACCCTTGACACGATCCGAATCTGTCGTATCCAACTTAAGCAACTGCCGGTTGAGGTTTTGTTGCCCTCCAAGTCTGATGATCTTCAGGTCTTTTAATCACAAAGGGCTCTTGGTCACGAAGAACGGCAAAGATGTAGTGGAGAAGTTTGTGCATGACGGCCACGAGAGCCACCTTTTTCTTCTTGTTGACGCATTTTGACGTGTAGAACTCTCTTAGAACTGGGTTGATCTCCTTACCATTGCGTGTTGTTCTAATGGAGGCCATGGCGATGGTAAAAAGAATCCTTCTCCCAATTCGTGTGCCTCGTTTAGAGATCTTGTTTCGGTCCCCGTTGAATTTACCGGACTGATTGACCGAGGGATCAAGACCAAAGAATGCCGTAAAGGCTTTAGGGGATTTGAAAAGACTAAAGTCCCCGATCTCAGCAATCAGCGTAGCGGCCGTCAAGAAGCCAACACCTGGTATATCGTCAAGAAGCTCAACATTCCGGCGTGCCTCAACTGGGAATTCTTTGGAATCAATCATCTTGTGGATTTGTGCCTCAATGCCATTTAAGCTTGCCTGCATGTGTTCTATCCCATCAATATGAAACTTGATCTTAGTATCAAGCAATGAGAATTCACTGGGCATAGAAGAAGCAAGCTGAGCACAATCACGAAGCAGCGCCACCTTGTTAGAGGCCCACTCAGAGCTCTTACGACTGGTTTTCGAGATTAACAGAGTGAGATCATCGGTGTCGGCTTCGCGAAGAGCACTAGGAGAAGGATAGCTCCTAAGAACTGATAAGGCCGTCTTTCCAAAGGGTCCAGAGAACACGCCAAGGAATCCAGGGAAAAGCAAGTAGAGATCCGTACAAAGCCTGTTTTTCATCTCAGTGAGCATATCTGCAACGGCGTAATACTCCCTCGTCATCATGCGCAAAGCAAGAATTTGTGGTTCAGGGATCATGGAAACTTTAATGTCTTGGTATTTAGCAAGTCGAGCAATGGCTTCAGAATCTTTATTATCATTTTTCACTTTTCTTAAGTCGAAATTCTTGGTAGAATGGACGCACAAAGGGTTAACGACAAAACCTTTGAGGTCATTCGATTTCAAGAAGAAGAAGAGTGGTAAATGAAAGATACCCGTAGATTCTACGAAGTAGATGGGCTTTCGATTTAACCGCTCTTCTTCTTTTTAAGAATATCCAGCAGTTTGCGAAAGCCGGCAGGATTGTGATCGATCCTAAACGGTTTACGGATGAGTTCCCCGGTGGGTGCTAACATGGCAACAATAGAGAATTCAGAAGAAACATCGATTCCGACCACGAAGTCGTTAAGAAACTGAGACAAGGGAACACCAACCTTTCAAACAGATGAATCAGAGCATCCACTGAGGAAGAATGTCAAACAACCTTGCATTTGAAACGGGTAACACTAATGTAGTGACCCAACCAGCTAAACATTGAATCATTCTTGTGGAGTGACACGCTATTTTACGGATAAGCCTCAAAATGAGGGATCCAGGGAGGACGCACATCTATCTCTCTGACAAAAGTGATTATAACACGATATTTAGTGGTTGAGATCCAGCGTGTCAACTAATTCATCTGAACATTAAGGAGTAAGTTATTAAGGAACGTTCGGGTTGGTTTTCAACCATCAACCCTATATCTATCTTACAAGGGAGTGTGTAGAATCTTTGAGTATAAACCTTTGGAGGGGTGATCATGCCAAAACAGAGCAAGGGGTCTAAGCTATGTAGCGAATGGGGATTGGTGGCAAAACAATGCCTTTATAGTGAGTGGGGTAATTATTACGGTCTTATTAAATTGTATCCTGCTGCTCTGTTAGATTCAAACGGATACTTATATTTAGAATCTTCTAACGCACTTAATATCCCTGGGATAAAAATAGGAAAACGCATAAACGTACCAAAACGTATTTCTAGTCTCCCTGGATATGTGAAAATGAAACAAGAAAATATTATTGCCTCTCAAGATGTTAATTACTTGAACATGGATGATATAGAATACAAAGATGAGTCGCTTATAACAAAATCGCAATGGAAAGATATTTTACAAAATAATAGAATAGCTCATGAGCTTGATATAAAAACAGTTCTTGTCGTCTTTAACAGTTCGCTACATAGATCAACTGCAACTGAAATAGCAGAAATACTTGGCGAAAAAGACTATCACATTATATCAGGTGGAAATATCAGTTTTTCGAGGAGAATATGCGAAACCTTTAATATTAAACCGCCCAAAAATAGTGACGGAGGCAATAGATGGTGGACTATACCTTATTGGGGTTCTCCGACTGGTGATGGAAAGTACTTTTATATATTAAGACCAGAATTAAAAGAAGCAATCGAAGAATTGATATCAGAAGGAAAGATATGCAACAGAGCACAAGAAATGTCTACAATAGCGGAAGAAATATCAGAAAAGGAAGCGATACATTTATTTGAAGGAGCAAAAAAGCAAATTACGGTTAATGCATATGAGCGAAATCCCGAAGCAAGACGAGAATGTATCAAGGAGTATGGGTATAAATGCAGTGTGTGTGGATTTGATTTTGCAGAATCTTATGGGGATATTGGTATAGGATTTATTGAAGTTCACCACTTGAAGCCATTGAACGAGATCAATAAGAAATATGAAGTAAATCCATTAACCGATTTGAGACCTATATGCCCCAATTGTCATTCAATGCTGCATAGATCACATCTCTCCATTGAGAAATTAAGAGATATACTAAAAAAGAGATAGAGTGTCACTTATTTTAAAGGGCATCTGCTAGAGGCAGGTGCTTTTTAATATGGGTGAATTACAGGAAATCTCTGAAAAGTTAAGAAACAAGCTATACTTTCATGCTATTATTGGTTTATGCTAAAGGAAGTATTTAACAAGGAAGATTATGACTCGGAAAAATGTCCATAGGCTGTGGTAAAATGGGTCGTACCGCAGAAGTGATTTAATTTAAGTATAGTTATAGGTATTGGAGGTATTTTGAAATTATGGTATATCAAAACCTTTTCATAGTTGATAATAGTAAAACAGAATGGTCGGTCAAAAGATA
The DNA here is from genome assembly GCF_000960765.1 of Desulfosporosinus sp. I2. GTDB lineage: Bacteria > Bacillota > Desulfitobacteriia > Desulfitobacteriales > Desulfitobacteriaceae > Desulfosporosinus. The sequence goes on from NZ_JYNH01000139.1 coordinate 3,856, forward strand.
TTTGAAAGACTGGTGTGATATTTCCTATAAAATGGATGTTGCTACTGGCTATTTTGAAATAGGGGGTCTCCTTGAAATTGACGGAAAGTGGCAAGGATTAGAAAAGATTCGAGTCCTTTTCGGCGATGAGGTAACAAAGCGAACAAAAGAAGTGTTTGAAAAGGCGTTAATTGAAATATTGGGAAGACTTGATAATAGTATAGAATCGGAAAAAGACACAAATGAATTTTTAGTAGGTGTTCCTTCTATTGTTGAGGCAATGAAGAATAACAAAATTGAATGTAGAGTTTATAAAAAAAATAAATTCCATGCAAAGGCATATATAACGTATTTAAAGCAAGATTATCATCTACACTTAGCAGAAGTAATGAATATACCGACTGGGTATGCATTAGTTGGCTCAAGTAATTTTACTAAGCCAGGCTTAAACCTGAATATCGAGCTTAACGTTCAAGTTAGGAATGAAGTTGATCAACTTCAAGAATGGTTTGAACATCATTGGAATCAAGCGGAAGATATTACTCCGGATCTATTAGTAGTCATGGAGAAACACTCGAAAGAATATTCACCATATGATCTTTATTTACGGTCAATGTATGAATATTTTAAGGGGCAAGGTCAATCAGTATCAGACTGGGAGCGAAATATTTCGGTTATTTATCCTGTTTTGGCGCAATATCAAAAAGATGGATACCATTCGTTAATAAAAATTGCAAACAAATATAAGGGCGCTTTTTTATGTGACGGCGTAGGTTTGGGCAAAACTTTTGTTGGCTTAATGCTTATAGAAAGGCTTGTAATGAAGGAAAGGAAGAATGTTGTTCTAATAGTACCGGCTTCTGCAAGAATTTCAGTATGGGAAGTGAATATTAGAAAATATATACCTCAAATTTTAGATGGATTCTATTCCTTCAAGGTTATTAATTACACTGATTTACTTCTAGATAAAAACCAAAACCTTATGCAAAAGATTGCTGAACAGGCAGAATGTATCATTATTGATGAAGCTCATCACTTTAGAAATCGGGGATCAAATAGATATAGAAAACTTTTTGAAATGATTGGTATTGGAAGTGATAAACAGTTATTTATGCTCACGGCAACACCAATTAATAATAGCTTCCTTGATTTCCAACACTTAATAGAGCTTTTTACACAGAGAACTGATAATTACTTTAAAGAACCACCACTTGGTATTCATAGCTTGGCTGGTCATTTCAGAAAAATGGAAAAGAATTTGGACGAATTAATTAATAATATCACATTAGATGCGGCAGATTTTCCTGATGAAGTAGATACCATTTTTAAAGGGGACAACCTAGTAAATGAAATTGTTGTTCAAAGAAGTAGGGCTTATGTAAAGAAAAGTCTAAACGTGCTAGAAAATTCAAAGGTTCTTTTCCCTAATAGACTTCCGCCAGAAGTTGCAGATTACTCATTAAAAAAGAGTTATGGGAAGTTAATTGAGCATTTTATAGATTCATTTTATAAAGTGGATAAACTTACAAAAACCCCAAGGCCCATATTGTACCTTGCGGTCTATTGTCCATACGAAAAGTCCTATTTTACTGGAGATATAAATAACGTCGATGAAATGAAAAAAGGACGACAAATGCAAGTAGTAAATTTAATTAGGTTACTACTTTTAAAAAGGTTTGAAAGTTCTGCTATAGCATTTGAGGAGACTTGCATAAAAATATTTATTAGATTACAGAAATTCCTAAAAGATTATAAGAACAGTGAAAATGAGAGGATAATAGGAAACTTTTTTAAAAGAAAAGAGAAAATAATTGATTATATTAATCAAAAGTATTTTGAAGAATACAACTTAGAAATTGAAGATGTAGAGGATGACCTGCCAGATTATGTATGGAATGTTGAAGAAAACCTCTCTGAAAAGGATTTTGATATTCAACAAATGATATCTGATACGGTGAGTGATCTTGAAGTATTAGCAACATTTATTGATGATATTCTTAACTTTTCTGCTGAGAATGATGACAAACTTAAAGTTTTAAAGGATTTGTTAAAAAAATGATGAAAAACTTAAAAATAAGAAAGTAATAATATTCACGGAATACAGGTCAACTGCTAAATACATTTATAAAGAGCTTCAAAAGGAAGGGCTTGAGGGTCTTTATGAGCTTGATGGTCAAAGTAAGGTCGACCGAAGAGATGTAATCGTAAGATTTTCACCATATTATAATGATTCTTCGTCAAGTGAAATAAAAGATGAAATAAATATATTAATTTCTACTGATGTGCTAGCTGAAGGCTTAAATCTTCAGGATGCAACATGTTTAATAAACTATGAGCTTCATTGGAATCCTGTTCGATTAATGCAGAGAGTTGGGCGTGTTGACAGAAGAAGAAATCAGGATATTGAGCTTAAACTCTTATCAGACCACCCTGACATTATAGATGATAGAGACGATATTCATTTCTGGAACTTCCTACCACCAGATGAGCTTGAAAAGCTATTATTACTCTATTCAACCGTATCGAAGAAAACTTTAAGAATTTCTAGAGCTTTTGGTATAGAAGGAAAGCAACTTTTAACTCCCTCAGATGACTATGACACTTTAAAAGATTTCAATAGTGCTTATGAGGGAACCGAAACAAAAGAAGAGGAAATGGTACTGGCTTATGAATCTCTCATTAAAGATAATCCTGAGTATGAATCCAATATAAATAGTTTGCCCGTGAGGATGTATAGTGGAAAAAAGAAAAGTGATATCAAAGGAATCTTCTTCTGCTATAAATTGCCAATAAAAAATCAGGACGGAGAATGGTCGATAGATGAGGGCATATGTAAATGGTATGTATACAACTCTGATCAGAAATCTATAACGGAGTTTGCTTTCGGCATATGGAAGGAAATCTGCTGTGATAAAAGTGAAAACAGAATTCTAACTGTAACTGCGGAAGGCTTTAGTGAGATAAGAAAATTATTAGAAAATTATATAAAAAGAACCTACTTAAAATCAGTGCAAGCTCCAATAGGCGTTAAACAAAAGCTGACTACATGGATGGAATTATATTGAGGAGGAAGATTTGTGGTAAGCAAATTAAGGGATGTAAATGATTTTGAAACACTTGTAGAATATTTTATCACAGAGCTTAACTGGCCTTTGGACATTACCAATATTGAAGACTTAGATGATCTAACTTTTGAATATGAGCCTGATGAACTTGGACTTTCTGATGTCTTTGCAGCGAAGATTCAATCAATTAAGCAGTTGAGACCGTTGAACGATAATCAACCATGGGGCATTTTCTATATTGAATTTGAACGTAAACATATTCCTGTATTGGCTTTAAGGAAAATATTATCTCAGTTGATTCCCTCAAAGCGAGTAAATATAATTGACCATGCTGTTTGGGAAAAGCAAGATTTGCTATTCTTATGTTTTTTCGGCGATGTTGATAATAGAGCTGTTGGGTTTGCTCATTTTTCTGAAGGAAAGGGAAGACTCCCGACTCTCAAAACATTTTATTATGAGCCTAAAAATGAGATAAATTATAATTTTGAAGAAGATATAAGAAAATTGAAATGGCCAGATAATGCAAACGATATTGAAAATTGGAGAACTAAATGGGAGGGGGCCTTTACTCGAAAACACAAGCAGGTAGTAACTGATTCTAAAACCTTATCTTCTGAACTTGCAAACCTGGCGGTTAAAACTCGTAATCTAATCATGCAAGTTTTTGAAATTGAAACAAATAGGGGATACTTACATGGTCTTTATGAGAAGTTTAAGGTGATGTTAATTCATGATTTAACTATAGAACAATTCGCCGATATGTATGCCCAAACCGTAGCTTACGGTTTATTCTCGGCACGATGTATGGATACGGACGATCACTTTAATCCGGAGGAAGCCATTGAGCACATCCCCAATACCAACCCGTTTTTGAAGAAGCTCATGAAAGAGTGCCTTGCCCAAAAAAACAGCAAGCTGTCCTTTGACGAGCTAGAGCTAAACGAAATCGTCGAGCTTTTGAAGAACACCGATACAAATAGAATATTGGATGACTTCAACCGTCAAACCGGTGGCGGTAAGGAAGACCCCGTCATCTATTTTTACGAAGGCTTTCTGAACGCCTATGAAAGCGAACAAAAAAAGCGCCGTGGTGTTTATTATACGCCCCAGCCCGTGGTCAATTTCATTGTCCGAGCTGTAGATGATATTTTGAAGACCGAGTTTGGTTATGCAAACGGCTTGGCATCCACCGAAACCAAGACAATCAGCATTCGGCGAGAGAGCAAGAGAAAAATTGACGGGATGATAAAGATAGTAGACGATACAGATGAAGTCCCAGCCATTCAAATCCTCGATCCGGCAACCGGCACAGGCACGTTTCTCCGTCAAACCATTCTGCAGATTTGGGACAACTTCAAGGTGCAGAATATGGGAAAATCGGAGGAAGAAGTAAAAAGGCATTGGAACGAATATGTGCCAAAGCATCTTTTGCCGCGCTTAAACGGCTTTGAACTGATGATGGCTCCGTATGCAGTAGCCCACATGAAGCTGGCAATGGTTTTGAAAGAAACCGGCTATGATTTCATCGGTGACGAGCGCGTCAATGTTTTCCTTACCAACTCGCTTGAAGAAGCCGGAAATGCATCAATGCAAGCTGCTCTTTGGGAAGACCCATTGGCGACCGAGTCCATTGAGGCGAATCAGGCGAAATGTAATATAGGGATAAATGTAGTGATTGGCAATCCACCATATAATGTTAGCAGCTCAAATCGCAATGAATGGATTCAGGATTTAATTACAATTTACAAAGAAGGTCTTAATGAACGAAAAATCAATTTGGATGATGACTACATCAAATTCATTCGATTTGGACAAAGTGTTGTTGATAAAACTTGTAATGGTATATTAGCCTATATTACAAATAACAGTTTTATCGGTGGTGTTACTCATCGAAAAATGAGAAAGACACTAATGGAATCGTTTACAAAGATATACCTAATTAATCTGCATGGCGATTCTAACAGACGCGAATCATGCCCTGACGGAAGCAAGGACGAGAATGTTTTTGACATACAACAAGGAGTAAGTATTAGTCTGTTTGTTAAAAATAAGAAATCACTAACCAATTGTGAGGTCTATTATACTGATGTTTTCGGTGTTCGAGAAATAAAGAGCTCGTTGCTTGGAAACAGTAGGTTGAAGGATATTTGCTGGCAGAAGATTCAACCGAATGATCCATATTATTTCTTTGGAAACAAAGATTATAGCCAAAGCAATAAGTACGAAGAGGGTTTCTCAGTTAATGATCTATTCATCAATAAAAACACTGGAATTCAGACTAAAAACGACAAACTCACAATTGGCTTTAAAAAAAGTGATACTCAACTAGTTGTTAATGATTTCAAATGCCTTCAAAAATTCGAAATAGAAAAGAAGTATGGTAGTAAAAGTGGCACATGGTCTATCGAAAGTGCACAAAGTGATCTTTCAACAAACGAATACACAATTGTACCAATTCTCTTTAGACCATTTGATATTCGTTATACAGCATTGACGACACGATCTGGAGGTTTTTTAGGTCGTCCAAGATATACCACTATGTGTCATATGATACATTCCAACAATGTGGCATTATTAGTTGGTAGACAGAACAAGTCCGAGACAATTGATAGCTTCTTAGTCACTAATTGTGTTTCCGAAATGAAGTGTGCAGAAAGAACCATTCAGTCATACCACTTGCCACTATTTGTAGTTTCTAAGACTTATCAAGGAAGTAAATTAATCCCCAATCTAAGCGAGCCAATTGTGAAAAATATTTCAAATTCATTGGGGCTATCTTTATCTCAAAATGTAATTATTGATTCTGAATATTCGTTCTCTTCACTTGATTTGCTTGACTATATTTACGCTGTTCTCTATTCAAACAGATATAGGGAAAGATATCGAGAATTGCTGAAAATCGACTTTCCCCGTGTGCCCTATCCAACCGATCAGGAGATGTTCTGGAAGCTGGTGGAGTTGGGTAGATATTTACGACAACTGCATCTGATGGAGTCACCAGCGCTGGACAACCTGATAACAAGCTACCCTGCGGGAGGTAGCAATGTGGTGGAAAATCCGATCTATAAAGACGGTGCTATATTTATCAATAAAGACGGTCAGGGATTTTTCGGTGTGCCACAGGTGGCTTGGGAGTTTTATATCGGCGGTTACCAACCAGCACAGAAATGGCTGAAAGACCGCAAAGGTATGGCAGTAACCAAGGATGATATACTGCATTATCAGAAAATAATCGTGGCGCTCACTGAAACCGACCGGATCATGAAAGAGATTGATGGGGTAATAGAGTTCTAGTCAGTTACTGTAGTTTATCAACGAAGAACGAGGATTTTAATATGTCATAAAATCGTATTTATTGGCAGTTATATAAATGGTTCTTTCATTTAACATCCTCGAAGTGCGCCAGGATCAGCCGTCAAATGCTGCGGGATAACTAAGGCTGGATGATTAGTCCAAAGGTATACTTGAAGCAATGACTTAGATAGTCATTGGCTAGAAGTAAATACTAGGTTGTCCACTGTATTAGATGATCAAGGAGGAAATATGGTACTCAGTACCGATAGGTAGTGGGAGGCATGGCGCAAGTTTCTTTAAGCAATATAATGAATGTCAAATCAAATCAAATCAAGAATAAGGAGTTGTAAATTATGCCAGAAATCAAATTTGAAATCAAAGAAACAATCGGTGTCCTATCGGAATCAGCAAAAGGCTGGACCAAGGAACTGAGTCTTGTTAGTTGGAATGATGCGGCTCCAAAGTATGACATTCGGGAATGGTCTCCGGATCATGCTAAGATGGGCAAAGGTGTTACATTGACTTCGGAGGAGCTAAAGAAGTTAAGGGATCTGCTGAATGGAATTAATCTGTAAATTCTTAATTCGTGTGCAAGATGTCTATTTAAATTTATAACAACTTTCCCCTGCTCTCATGAAGTGTAGGGGGATTTTGTTGACCTCAATTCACTGTTTCGCCATGTTTCGCCGTCAATTAGGAATATAGTTGTCGTCAGGGACAACCCTTTTTGAGTGGCGATTATAGAAATACATAACAATTTGTTTCAATGAAGTGTGTGTGAATAATATGCTCCGCGAGAGCCATCGACATATCCAGTGTGTAACATATTTTTGTCCGTGGCAGGTGGTATTGTTATATTTAGGCAAAAAGAAAGGGAGGGATTATAAGGATGAAGTATTTTGGACAAGACGAATTGTATGTGTTAGCAGAATGTGATAGCTGTGGTAGAGTTCTTAAAATGAAAAGGGAAAACCTAACTCCAACCGGAAGTGGATTTAACATCAATTCAAATTCAAAGTGTCCCTGTGGTAGAGGGTGTTTAACAATTGAAGGAAAACCTACCAGTAAAGTTGCGAGTACTACTAATGGTAGCCAATTAAAATGCCCTAAATGCAAATCAACTAATTTAACTGCAAACAACAAAGGGTTTGGTTTAGGTAAAGCAGCGGTAGGTGGGATTTTGCTAGGGCCTGTTGGATTGTTAGGTGGATTAGTTGGGAGTAAAAAAGCAGTATTTATTTGTTTAAAATGTGGAAATCAATTTCAAAAATAGAATTCAACAAGGAGGGTTAATAGCATGCCACTAGAATTTCAAACGGCAGAAGATAGCGTAATCAACTGTAAATGTAATTCATGCGGAAAGATTATCTCCGTAGACAAAACGCAACTTAGATATCAAAGCCCTATGATATATGACATTTTAAAACCTGGTATTAAATGCGAATGTGGTAGTTATTACACCAGCGTAAATAATGTCAAGACACTGAAACCAAATGAAAAAACCAGTATTAAGAATGGTAATAGCCATATATTACTAAAAATAAAGCAAAACAAACTCATCGCTACAGGTATAATCATCGTGTTACTTTTTGTCTCATACTCGATAATTAATTCAGTAGTAGAAAATAATCACTTACAAACATCCGTAAGTAAATTTCTTACTAATATTGATTATATCGACTCTTGGAAGATTTCGGGTAATGAATTAACCATTCAAGCAAATAATAAATATGAACAATTTGATACAAAAACTAAATATCTTAAAGGTGACGATATATATGATAGATTCTCTTCTGCTCTTATTGAAGCAAAACATCCCAAAATAGATCTAACTGATACAACTTATAGTTATGTTAAATCAAAAGCAGTAAAAATAAAACATAATGAAGGGACGGACATTATTAACTACTCAGGTTTAAAAATGGCTAATGGTCAGACATTTGATTCTTATGATATTAATCCAATACAAGCCACTATAACGTCTGACAACACATCGCAATCTTCTTCGAGTGTTATTCCTAGCGATAGCGATAAAGCATTTGCTTGGACGGCTGCAGAATCTGCTGTAGAAAAATCCCTAAAAGCACCATCAACTGCAAAGTTTCCATTTAGTTACAATGGCCAGGATATTAAGCAAACCTCTTACAAT
>NZ_JYNH01000140.1 GCF_000960765.1 Desulfosporosinus sp. I2
TAATGCATCTGCCAGAGCAGTATTCATCAGTCCACTATCTTTTTGATTCTGTAAATAGTTACCGACCTCTCGCTTGTTGAGATTTCCCTTCTCAGCCTCTCTTCGCTTTGTAAATGCTGAAAGTTTTTCACGATGTCCGCAGACACAGGAGAACAATTTATGATCTCCGTCTCCTTTGATCTCCATCTTTTTATGGCATTCCGGACAGCGGGCATTCGAGGTTTGCGAGAGTCCTTTTCGGTAGCCACATTCCCGATCTTGACAGACAAACATCTCGCCCTTTTTGCCCTTGACTTGCAAAAGGTACTTTCCACACTCTGGGCACTTATTTCTCGTCAAATTATCATGCTTAAAGCTCTGAGCACTGCCCATGACCGTAGATACCAATTGCGTGGCGTATCCCCTGATTCCCTTCAAAAACACCTGGCTATTAGCTCGGCCTTTGCTAATCTCGGTCAATTGCTGTTCCCACTTGGCGGTGAGTTCTGGTGACTTTAGTTCAGTTGGAACTAAGCTAATCAGTTGAATTCCTTTCGAAGTGGGTATAATCTCTTTCCCTTGACGATTCATATAAAAGGAATTGAAAAGCTTTTCAATGATTTCTGCTCGGGTTGCCGGAGTTCCTAGTCCATGGCTTTGATCCATCGCTTCCCGTAGCGTTTGGTCTTCAATTAATTTTCCCGGATGTTCCATCGCCGAAAGTAACGTGGCCTCAGTATGTCTGGCTGGAGGTTTAGTTTTACCTAATACTAACTTAGCCATCAGATTTTTAAGCACCTCTCCTTTACGAATTTCTGGGAGAGTTTGCTCTACGTCACCATCTCCATCTATATCTTCAACTGGATCCTCTAAACTGCTAGAGCCATGTCCTTCATAAACCTTCCGCCACCCTTTAAGCTTAACGACCTTCCCTTTAACCGTAAAAATTTCTCCCATTATCTTGACCTTAACCATGGTTTGTTCGTATTCAAAGGCCGGAGAAAGCACAGCAAGAAACCGCCTAACAATTAAATCATAAATCTTCAATTCTTCCGAACTAAGTCTAGACAACGTAGGAGGTTGTTCAGTTGGAATAATCGCATGATGGTCTGATACTTTAGAACCATCTACAAATCGTTTCGTAATCATCAATTTATTTCTCAAAATACTCCGCGCCAAATCAACATAAGGTCCCAGGGCAACGCTTTTTAAGCGTTCCGGTAAAGTGCTGACAATATCTTCACTAATATGTCGGGAATCGGTACGTGGATAAGTCACTAATTTATGATTCTCATAAAGTTGCTGCATCACAGAGGAGGTTGTTTTAGCGGAGAATCCATATTTGCGATTAGCATCCCGTTGAAGTTCGGTCAAATCATACGCTAAGGGAGGGAGTTCTTTTTTAGCTTCTTTCCTAACCTCGATCACCTCCCCCGCCTGGCCCGTTACTTTTGCGAACAGCTCCTCCGCCTTGTTTCGATCAAAGAGGCGGGTTTGACCATTCTGGTCTTGCCAGCGGAGAGTAAAACCGCTACCTAATAGATTAATCGACCAATAGTCTTTAGGAACAAACTGTTTAATCTCAGCTTCGCGCGCCACAACCATCGCCAAAGTAGGAGTTTGTACTCTGCCTGCAGAAAGTTGGGCATTATATTTACACGTCAAGGCCCGGGTGACATTTAGCCCGATTAACCAATCTGCTTCTGCGCGACATTCTGCTGCAGCAAATAAAGGCTCATAATCCCTACCAGGCTTTAAATTGTTAAACCCTTCTTTAATAGCGCGTTCAGTTAGAGAGGAGATCCACAAACGTTTAATGGGTTTTCGCCAACCCGCTTTTTGGATAATCCAGCGCGCGACTAGTTCGCCTTCTCGCCCCGCATCCGTCGCAATAATAAGGTCTGCAATGTCCGGACTTTTCATGAGATTCTTAACCACGCCAAATTGTTTCGACGTTTCTTTCATGACGACTAGTTCCATCTTGGTTGGGAGCATTGGCAGGTCTTCCATTTTCCAGGTTTTATATTTTTCATCATATACTTCTGGATCTGCCAGCGTCACTAAATGTCCTAGGGCCCATACCACAACATAGTTTGAGCCCACGAAGCATCCATTACCTTTCTGGTTACAATGAAGGATTTTCGCAATTTCGCGACCCACTGAGGGTTTCTCTGTTAATACTAATGTCTTTCCCATGTCATAACTTCCTATCTTTTATCAATTTTCAAGTCTCCACTTCTTAAGTGGGGTGTTCCTTTTTGATAACTTACGACAATGACACCAAAAGCGACTAATGCTAACGCCAAAAGCATGTTTAAGGTCAGTCGTTCACCCGGGATGAAGATCGCGGATAAGATAGCACCAGAAATGGGGGTCATGAATTTAAAAACACTAATTACTCCCGCTTTGTTGCCTCTTAAAATAGCATACCAGAGAGAAAAAGCGGTAGCCGAGAGAAAGGCAGAATAAACAAGCAGAATTAGCGCTTTGTTCGTAAAAACCATAGCGTTAGGTTTTAACCCAGGTAGCCCGACTGCAATCAAGAGTAAGGAACCTAAGAGCATTTGCCAAGCTGTTAAAACAAAGGGATGAACTTCTTTCGACATTCGTTTTGCTAAGATAGTTCCGAAAGCGCCGACAAGTCCAGATAAAATCATAAATCCTTCGCCCTGCCATGAGAAATCCAACGTAAAATTCCTTCCGGAATTAACCAAAATAATTCCCCCAAAACCTGCAATTAAACCAAGAACCTTACGTAGATCTAATCGATCATCCTGATAAACGAAGTGGGCTAAAACGACGACAAAAAAAATCCCCGCAGACTGTAAAACAGCACCTTTCATTCCAGAGGTATGTGCTAAGCCACTATAAAAAAGGAAATACATTAAACTAATTTGCAATATTCCCAGCAAAAAGAGCTGAGGAAGCATGGTTAGTTTAACTTTTGCTGACTGCCGCAATCCAATGATAATCATGGCAAAAATAAGTATACCAGCTAAAAAAAAGCGCATTCCAGCGAGTACAATTATTGCGGAACGGTCACTCGCGGCTATCCCAAGCTCTTGATAACTGACTTTCAAAACTGGAAAAGCACTCCCCCATAGTACAGCACAAAACAGGGCAATAACAATGACCCAATACCGATTAGTTAAGTAGAATCCATAATTGCGTTCTTTGTTTCGATTTAAACTCATTATTTAGTCCTTCCTAGCGAATCCGAATAATTCTTTGTTCTAATTTCTCAATAATAATGCTTATCGTGGGAACGGTCAAACAGACAAAGAAAACTTGGCTGGCGCCCGCGAAGACACTGTCTTCGCACGAATTAGCCTTCTCGCAGACACTGTCTTCGCACGTGTTAGCTTAGCGGAGAAGCCTTGGCGAAGGCGGCCGCCTTAGTTGCACTTATGCTTATCAGAAACTTATACTTTCTGATAGCGCAAAAGAGAGAACCTAGTAAGGTTCTCCCTAGCAAAACGTAAGCCTACTCTCCTGCATCATGTAGTTATGTCAACCCACTGACCCTTAGTCAGTTCCACTAATTCATCCAAGCTTAATTTTATGGCAGTATTCGATGCACCCGCAGCCGGGAAAACCTGGGCATAAGCTTGTAGGGAAAAATCCAGGTATATCGGGATCGGCTGCTTTAACCCAAACGGACATACACCACCGACAGGATGTCCGGTTGCCTCCGATACCTTTTCAGCCTCGGGCATCTTTGCCTTAGTGTGAAAGATTTCTTTGAACTTCTTATTATCAAGTCGCTTATCTCCAGCCATGAGAACCATGACAAAATCGTCGTTCACTTTAAATAGCAATGACTTTGCTATTTCTCCTGGAGTTACTCCTAACGCTTCCGACGCTTTCGAGACAGTACTTGTATCTTCAAATTTCAAGATCTCAATTTGTTTATTGTTTTGCCTTAAAAACGCCTGGACTGTTGCAACTGACATTACTCTTGATTCCCCCAACATAAATCTTCATTTAAACTAATAATTGCCTTGGCATACATCTCACGGTCAATGACAAATTGCATATTCACCTGTCTAAGGGACTGTGACACACACTTAATGTTAATATTATTTTTGGCCAAGGCATTTGCCGCTCTGGCCAAAATCCGAGGCATTGCAATATTCGACCCGATGGCACAAACAATCGCCGCTTCCTGAACAGTAACCGTTCGATATTCAGCCTCCAATTCGGATACCAATGCTTGATCAAGATCTGCTTGCCAAATGACAAGTGAAATACTATTAGCATTTGTAGTTTTCATAATGTAGCTAATATTATACATTTTAAACTTTTTCATAATATCTAAATCAAATCCAGATTCTCCAACCATAGAGGTATCATGGATTTCCAAGACAACAATTTTATCTGATCCGGCAATGATTTCGATCTTCGCTTGAGGACCAATATAATCATTAGAAATGACTGTCCCTGGGTGGTTAGGTTCGAAGGTATTTTTAATGCGAAGGTTGATCCCTGCAATCTCTAACGGTTTAGACGCATTAGGATGAATAGCTTCCATACCAATGTCAGCAAGTTGATCAGCAACATCATAATTTGTCCTACCTACAGGAATAGCTTTATCGACGCCCACTATTTTAGGATCTGCTGATGATAAGTGATACTCCTTATGAATAATTGCCTCATCCGCAGCAAGGTGGGTAGCAATTTTGGAAAAGGTGATTTCTGAGTATCCCCTTTCGTATTGCCGCATAATTCCTTCGATCCCTTTCGTATAACCGGTAGCTACAATGATTGCTTCTTGAGGATTAATATTTTTAAAGGATTTCTCGATGCGATCGCTAATGGAAAGTTGTTTTGAATCACGGAAACCGGTTAAATCCACCAACTCCGCAAGAATGCCGTTATTGCGCAGAATATTTACCGTATTAAAGGCGGAATGGGCCTCACCGATCGAGGCCAGTAACTCCCTAGCCGCCGAATAGATACTGTCTCTTCCTACATACCCGGAAGCAATAATATCCTCCATACTATTAAGATATGCTTTTGTTTGCATAACACGTTCAACTATAAATACTCGACAAACTTTAGGGTTCAAACCTAGGTCGATAAACGTGTCATTAATTTTAAGTGCCTCACTTAATAGATCATCCATGGCTGTTTCATAGTCTTCCCCTTTGATAAAACGTTGGTAGATACCAGCAGCTTTAGTCTTTTTATCTTCAAGCAGCATATTCGTCACCCCTGCATAGGCAGAAACGACAAACACCCTTCCATAACGAAAACCTTCCGAACTTGGGAAGCCTATGATGTCATTAAGAACAGTTTGAAATTGGAGCATTGATGTGCCACCGATTTTTTCCACAGTTAACATAATATAAACCGAACCCCTCTTCTGTTTCATTTTCTCCATCCAAGACATAATTCGTCGAAAATTAAGATATTCCTTCTACCCTACTGAATTTCGCTGAATCCCACCTCAAAAGACTGACCTTTGTTAATTTATATTAAAAGCCATCTCTTGTTCGTCAATGACAGCAAGAGATGGCAATATCTAAAGTAGAACTATTATACTACCTTATAAGCAATACTTTGCTTTGACTTGGGCGACAATAGATCGATCACTGGGCGATTTTTACGACGCATGGCCAAATAATCCAGCACTCGCTCAGGTGAAGTGTTAAGAATCTGATGCTGAGAAATCCCCGCCTCACGAACTAATTCTAGAGCTTCACCAAATTCACCGACTCGATCCCAAAAATGGGCATCACTCCCTAAAATTACAGGTCCTTTATACTTAGCCATGTAATGGGCAATGAAACGGCAATTTTCAAGAGCACCGCTTTTGTCTGTAATGGTTGAAAGCGAGCTATTATTAATTTCAACTGGGATATTCAAAAGGGCCGAGGCATGCGCAATTCGCTCAAGATCCATTTCAAAATAGGTTCGCCCTGGGTGAACCATCATATCCGTATAAGGGTTTTCCATAGCATTAATATACGCTTGAGTATTCTGTTCACTATTCCCCCCTGGATAGCAGATCTCGTGAAGTCCAACAAGAACTAGTTTTAGTTTAGCTAGATAATATAACGGTACATCTAGCTCTCCTTCATAGTTCGTAATATTAGCTTCAACCCCTGGTAATAACTTTACCCCGGAGATTTCTTCAGGAAGAATTGACAAATTACCAAAATGGTACAGATGAGGAGCACCCGGCATACTTGGCCCATGATCCGTCATTCCCATTAACTTTATTCCTTTACGGGCAGCAGCTTGCGCGTTTTCAGTAATAGTACTATAAGCATGTCCGCTCGAAAGAGTGTGTGTATGTAAGTCGACTAATAGTTCCATTTAATCACCTCATTTTTATCCACTTTAGTATGAAAACCACTAAGTTTGAGCTATCTCCTACTAAAGCTATCTTATACTTTACGTGTAAAGTATAAATTATGCTTAAGTTAAGTTTCTGTAATTATTCTTCTTTGAAGTAGCAATAAATCGAAGTCGCAAAAATCTGTTTATTACTTCAATTGGCATAGGCCACGACTACCTTGTCGTGGCCTATGCCAATATCAAGTTTTAGTTACTAACCCCTGCTAAAATAGCGACTTGAATTTGCTAACATAAATAATGGCTTTCTCAAATAATCGATCGGGTATAAATCATCTCTAGCCGAAATAAGCGCCATTATCTTCCCGATCTTGGATAACGGATCGATAGCAACGATTACAAACGCGTCTTTTTCTGGGCTTAAAGGATAGATAACATTATTTTTGTTCAAAACGTCATGATAGGCGTCCAGTGTAAGCATTCTAAAATCGCAGTTACGCCACCGAATATCATAAAGTTTAAAGGCTTGATGGGCAACTAATGGTAAAAAAAGTTCTTCAGTCAAATACAATTCGATTCCCATCATATACCCTTCACTATCGAGATCATTCCAGTATTCACAATGAAAAGCTTTGTCCACTGCATCTCTGTACGTCTTCGTTGCCAAACGCATTTGGCCCAAACTTTGACCCATGCTCAACCACTTAATCCTTGGGATACTGAGACTATTTACATCATAGTAAAGCCCGATATCGCTTTTTTCGAGGGTATACTCGTCAGTTGTTTGATTAGGCATAAGGTAGATATAACCCATTTGCATGTTGTTATCGCAGGTAATAAGCACAGAACATCCCCCCCAAAGCTTCGTATCCCAGCTTGTCTGGTTACAAGTTTCTTACCTAACTTTTGTCTAATTATTCTATCATTAATTCTGTGTAAGTGCACATTTTTCCTGCTATCTTGAGTATACAATTTTCGTTATCCATATGGCAAGTAATACTGAAGAAATGAGAGTTAGGAATAGCCCTTGGCTAAAATTGCTACCCCCTCTCCTGTTGTCAAAGCTGTAATAGTTCTCAATCTCCTGATTAGACGGGTAGCCTCCAACTATGGTATTCTTAAGGGGTATACTTATATAACAGCCCACAAAAAATGCTGCCAAAGGAGTATTTTCATGCCTCGCTTTAACCTTTCTGAACAAATGATTCTAGATTTAGCAGATAATGATCGTGTCTATAAAAAGGGAGTTTCCTATTATACAGCTGGCAGAGTCTATAATTTTAGTTTTTCGCCCGATAAAGGCCTCATCAACGCTTCTGTCGTGGGAGGTCTTCGCTATATGGTTCAGGTTGCCTTTGAGAAGGATAGTACCCTACGTTCATATCGTTGCACATGCCCGGCTTTCAAGGAATACCCTGGAGCCTGTAAGCATGTGATCGCGGTCTTAAAAACTGCCCAACAAAAATTACCGCCAGGTTGGACTGAACCGGTCGTTCAGAACCACGTCGTTGAGGAGCTTCTCAGCGTTTTTGCAAACCAGCGCCAAGAAAGTATTTTCGAAGAACTTACTCTAAACGTAGAACTTCAAACTACGCCCGGCCATCGTCTTTCTACTCATTTACAGCTTAAGCTAGGCTTACAGCGACTTTATGTAATAAAAGACATCGGACAATTTCTCACTGCGCTTAAATCGGGACGCCCCCTAGAATTCGGGAAGCAATTTACTCTTGAGCCCGCAAGGCAAGCCTTCAACGAGGAAGACCGTGGGCTAATTGACATGCTACAAGAAATGCATGAACAACATTTAGCTTTAACCGAAATGCAAGATCCCTTTTATTCAACGACCGGACTCAATCAAAAAACCTTGCCTTTAACGGGCTATTACTTAAGCAAGTTTTTAGATGCTTTAGGAGATAAAGCGTTTTTTTGGAGTTACGGTTCTGCAACCCTAACGTCCACCCAAATTGTTCGACAAGGGTTGCCCATCGAATTTTCTCTCCACTCTCAAGGCCAGGATCTTGCCTTTTCTCTCGAAACGGATGAAATGCCGCTCCGTCTGACAAACGATGGGAGCTACTACATATACCAAGATAAAATATATCAATCTTCCCCGAACCAAAAGGAACTTCTATTACCGCTTCTCTCAGCCCTCCGCAAAGGAGCCATGACCAATCTTGTAATTCCAGCAGCCCAGAAGGAGCTTTTCGCCTCAGAAGCACTCCCAATAATCGGGAAACTGGGGCCAGTTATCATTGATCCAAGTCTAGAAGATAAATTTAATCAGGAAATCTTACAAACCAAACTCTATTTTGATCGTTCTGCCGATCAGGGCCTGACTGCCCGTTTGGAATTTCACTATGGGGATACAAAGATTAATCCGTTTTCTCCGACTCGAGATATCAGCAATGAATCAGCGACTAGCGATATTATTCTGATCCGTTCTGTCCATCAAGAACGAAAAATCCTCAACATTCTTGAACAAGCCGATTTCATTGTGTCCAAGGGAAAAATCTCCCTTGAAGGTGAAGATAAAATCTTTGATTTTACGGTTAACTGGCTTCCCAAGCTACAAGACCTTGCCGAACTCTATTATTCTGATCAGTTTAAGCTCAAAATTCGCACCTCTACCACCTTCTCTGGACAAGTTCGCTTAGACCAAACTCTAGATATCTTAGAAATATCCTTTCAATATAATGATATAGATCACGATGAATTATCAGATATCTTTCAATCTTTACACTTAAAGAAAAAATACCATCGCCTACGTGACGGCTCTTTCCTCGATCTAAACCAACCAGAAATGAACGCGGTTGCCCAACTTATCGAAAACTTGAACCTTAAAACTTCTGATCTTAACGAAAAACTGCTTAACCTACCTAAATACCGTGCTATGTATATTGACAGCTTTTTGCGTCATGCCAACCTACCTGGAGTGCAACGTAATAAAGCGTTTAAGCAATTAGTCCAGAGTATCTTAGAACCTCAGGACGGAGAATTTGAAATACCAGTCGAGCTGCAACCTATCTTAAGAGATTATCAAAAAACAGGCTTTCAATGGCTAAAAACATTAGCCTCCTATGGTCTTGGAGGCATTCTGGCCGATGATATGGGGTTGGGTAAGACGGTGCAAGTCCTAGCCTTCATCTTATCTGAAAAATCAAATGCCTCCGGCACCGCCTTGGTGATTGCTCCCACCTCCTTGATTTATAATTGGCAGGAAGAAGCGAAGAAATTCACCCCTACTCTTCAAGTCTTAGTCGTAGAGGGTGCTCCCCAAGAAAGACAACTCCAATTGGCCGAAATAAACGAAGATTGTGACCTAGTCGTTACTTCTTATCCCATATTACGGCGGGACATCGATGATTTTGCAAAACTTAACTTTTCTTACTGTTTTTTAGATGAAGCCCAACACACTAAAAACCCACAAACTCTAAACGCAAAATCTGTCCAGCAAATTCGAGCCAAAGGCTATTTTGCGCTTACCGGAACACCCATTGAAAACTCACTTTCTGAGCTTTGGTCCCTCTTTAATTTTATCATGCCTGGTTATCTCCTCTCCCATCAAGACTTCCGTAAAAAATTCGAAATCCCCATTATTAAAGGGGAAGACTCCAAAATTCTTATGGAATTAAGTCGACATACTAACCCTTTCATTCTCAGGCGACTGAAGAAAGATGTCTTAAAAGAACTGCCTGACAAAATCGAAACTCAGTTAAATGCTTCCTTGACGGAAGAGCAAAAAAAGCTCTACCTCGCCTATTTACAGGAGGCAAAAGGTCAAATCGCTCAAGAAATTGCAACAGTGGGTTTTCACAGGAGCCATATGAAGATTCTTGCTGCTCTAACTAGACTTCGACAAATTTGCTGTCACCCATCAATGTTCATCGATAATTACCACGGTGAGAGTGGAAAAATGTTGCTCTTTCAGGAAATCCTAGTTGACGCCTTAGATAGTGGTCACCGAATCCTGGTTTTCTCCCAATTCACGACAATGCTGGATATTATCCAAAGCTATCTTAACTCAGTGGAAATTGAGCATTTCTATCTTTCAGGCATAACAAAAGCAACCGAACGTATAAAAATGGCCAACTCTTTTAACAACGGGCAAGGTAAGGTCTTTTTAATATCCCTGAAAGCTGGTGGCACTGGGTTAAATCTAACCGGTGCCGACATGGTCATCCATTACGACCCCTGGTGGAACCCCGCTGTCGAAGACCAAGCAACAGACCGAGCACATCGTATCGGCCAAAAGAACGCGGTCCAGGTGATCAAACTCATTACTCTGGGAACCGTCGAAGAAAAAATTAACGCTTTACAGGCTAAGAAAAAGATGCTCATCGATTCAGTGATCCAGCCAGGAGAAACCATGCTCGCCAAATTAACGGAGAAAGAACTCCGAGAACTTTTTGATTTGAATTAGCCCAAAGGTCTATATCGCTTTCGCAAATTCCAAATTATTGTACACTTGAAATCGTCACTTCCAACAAATTTAGGTTGACCTTGCTAATCACAGTTATGATTGACTTGTAGGAAAGAGAATAAAAAAAGTAGTGCCATTATTTCCAGTTTCAAACTTAAATACCGCGTTATGCCTTTCAGCAATTCCCATGGAAATCGCCAACCCCAGTCCAGTTCCCGTTTCTTTGGTCGTGAAAAATGGAGTCCCCATTTTCTCCTGTATCTCGGTAGGTATTCCATTTCCTTGGTCTCTGATAGCTAAGACAACTCTATCTCCTTTTAAATAGGTACATATAATCACACTTCCATGTTCAGTTGTAACGTCCAACCCATTGCGCACCAAATTTAGGATAAGCTGTTTGATTTCATTTTCGTTGATCATGATATCAGGTAATAGTTCTAAATCCGTGGCTACTTCTTTGTTGCTATTGTAAGCATCTGCTTGGAGCATCGGGTATACTTTATTGATCACATCATTAATATTACGAGGTAAAATATTCTCAGCGTTTGATTTAGCCAATGACAAAAAATCCGTAATAATCGAATTAGCACGGTCAATCTCAGAAATCATTAAATCCATATACTCCTTATCTTGGGTATAATTGGATTTTGACCCAATTAACTGCAAGAATCCCTTTACCGTAGTAAGGGGATTTCGAATCTCATGACTAATTCCTGCAGCTAATTGGCCTATTAAATTAAGTCTTTCTAATCGTCCCAGCTCTTGCTGTTGCCGTTTCAGCTCAGTGACATCTCGGAAAAAAACCGTTAAGCCTTCCTTATATGGATAAGCATGATATTCATGGTTTTGATCAGGACTTGCAAAGCCTCCGGCTTCCCAATGAACCGATTCATTTTGGGACATTGCTTCTTGCATTTTAACATAGGTTAAGGAATCGATAATCTCAGGAAATACCTCCCAAATACTTTTTCCGATTAGTTCAGAGTTATTCCCGGAAATAGACTTTTGAATTTGCTTATTAACAAACGTAAACTGCCAGTTGCGGTCTAATGCATAAAAACCGTCTGAGATTCCTTCCATGATTTTGATTATGTTAAGTTTTGATGATTCCAAAGCAATGTTCATCTGTTTTAAATCATCTGTGAAACAAGTTATTTTATTTAAAACAGGTTTTAATTCTGGTAATTTGATTAAAATATCCTTATGTTTACTATCATTATTAATAATAATATTGCAAAATCTCCCTAAATATGATTCAATTTGTTTCATATGTTTCCTGATTAAAATTATAATTAAGGTTGATAAACTTAAAGCTAATATTACTATTGCACTCAATTCATAAAAAGAGACTAATACTAAATCAGCATTCTTTGCATAAGCCCAAACATAACTTATTATTTTTTCCTGATCATATATTGGCAGGATGACCTTAATCACTTTATTACTATCTGATATGTTATTAAAATTGTTCGCTGATATTAAAGAACGAATTTCATCAAATGCAAAATTATCATTATATTGATTTTCAATGACTAAATCTAATTCATTATCATAATAACCTATTATC
>NZ_JYNH01000141.1 GCF_000960765.1 Desulfosporosinus sp. I2
CTTAAATAGAAAGAACGTTAGTCAAGAGAGTTATGGAGGGTTTTAAATGACGTTGAAAATGAAGGAACCAGTAAATACTTGGACCCATTTTATTTTGTTCATGGCTGCTATTGTCGGACTCGTATTCTTGGTTCTATTGAGTAAAAACAATACTTCCAAACTTATTACAATGACAATTTATGGT
Organism: Desulfosporosinus sp. I2; assembly: GCF_000960765.1. Lineage (GTDB taxonomy): Bacteria > Bacillota > Desulfitobacteriia > Desulfitobacteriales > Desulfitobacteriaceae > Desulfosporosinus. Next base: position 185 of record NZ_JYNH01000141.1, read on the forward strand.
GTAAGTATGATTATGCTATATGGGGCTAGCTCACTTTATCATTGGGTAAAAACCACTCCTCAAAAAGAGCTTATATTAAAAAAGGTAGACCATATTGCTATTTATTTTCTGATTGCTGGTTCCTATACACCAGTTTTTTACTATGGTTTAGAAGGAGCATGGCGCTGGGCTATGCTTGCAACGGTTTGGATTTTAGCTATTATTGGCATGGCCCTCAAGATTTGGTTTATCCATGCACCCCGATATGTGTCGTCAGCTTTTTATGTCTCGTTAGGTTGGATTGCCTTAGTGCCGTTTTTACAACTGATCAAGAATTTGCCGATGGGCGCGATCATACTAATGGCGGTTGGTGGAGCCGTTTATACTATGGGCGCAGTAATCTATGCGACCAAGATTTTTGACTTTTTCCCTAAACGATTTGGTTTTCATGAAGTCTTTCATCTGTTTATTGGGGCGGGAAGTATAGTGCATTACCTTATGGTTCTTATTTATATAGTCCCAATGACAGCGTAAAGGAGTGGCAAAATGCCACTCCTTTAAATGTTTTCAATACAATAGTCTGCTGCCTCTTCGGCACTTAAATCTCCATAAACGAGTTTCATTAATCCAGGGTAATATGTGTCAAAGCCAAGTACACCATTCCAAACGATATTAAGGACTTGGTCTTGTGAGGGCTCGGCATCTGATAAATCAAGGAAGGTGCGGTATCGGATTTCTCCATTATCCATGTCCATTTCAAAATTGCCGTTAACAAGCTCGTAGTTAATGCGACTCATAAAATCGCATACTTCAAGGCGTTTGGAATAGGGAATTTTTTGATTAATATGTGTATTGCATAGTAAGGATTCTTGCTCTTCATCGACAAGAAGGAATGCGTGAAAATTCGTGTTAATACCACGAATCTCAAGCTTAATGATCCCATTCTTGTTGTCAAAATCGAATTCCCAACCGTTTTGGCTTAGAATTTCATAGAGAACACGAAACAAGGACATAGATCAATCCTCCTATAGCTACATTTATAGTTACAAATTCCACATCAGTTAGGTAATTCCTTCTCATAACATAACCTAAACTTTAAAAATACTTTTTTAATTAAAGGTTTTAGGTGGAAAGACAACGAACTTATGATATCAAAGATATCTCCGAGGAGGAGTAAAATTGAACTCACTTAAGCATCAAATTCTATTGTTGATGATTGGTTCGCTGATCATTTTGGCAGTTAGTTTTATCTTCGTAGTTGGTTGGGACATGAGGCAAAGGGCCGTGGATGCTGCCATTGTTAAAGCAAAATCTGATTTGGCGACGTGTATGGAGATCATTGATCTTAAGTACACTGGCCCTTGGCATATACAAGACGGGATGTTATACAAAGGCGTAAATCAGTTATCTCATCAATCAGAACTTGTGGATCATTTATCAGAGCTAACCGGTGACACAGTTACTTTATTTCTCAGAGATACTCGCGTTGCAACGACTGTGCGCAGTGACAATGGAGAAAGGGCTATTGGCACAAAAGTAGCTGATTCTGTGGCTCAAACCGTCTTAAAAAATGGTCAGGTTTACCTCGGTGAAGCAAATGTTGTTGGGCATCTCTATCAGACGGCTTACCAACCAATCCGTGATATGAATGGGGATATTATTGGAATCTTTTACGTTGGAATTTCAAAAAGTTATGCTCAAGTTTTCATCGTGAATTCATTAATTCGTTTAGCGGTATTCGGATTAGGATTAACATTAATAGTCGTTTTGGTAACGTGGTTTTTTATTCAAAAAGTAATTATTCAACCTCTCCATGATATTACACTTGGGACGCGTGATGTCGCCACAGGTCATGCGACAGAAAAAATTCATGTTACTGGACCTAAGGAAATTGGAGAGCTGGCATTTGCTTTTAACCAAATGGTTGAACGATTAGGTAATATTGCAGATGAAATGAGCAAAGCTTCCGTTCCTAAGGAACCTAAAGTTAAAAATGACAATCGAATGGAAGGGCCCGATCTAGTTTTAATTGACATTCCTAAGCCACAACGTAACCTTGGACAAATGGTCCTACCGAAAGGGCTTAATCAGCATACCCTGAAGCAAATCTCTTCTTTCTTGCGCGATACAAACCGACCGGTCTCTGCAGATAATGTGGCAGAGGGGGTTAACCTAACTCGCGTAACGGTACGTAGGTATCTCGAATTTTTAGAGCAATGCGGAATTTTAGTAGCGGAATTGAAATATGGAACAGTAGGCAGACCTGTAAAACTGTTTCGGCCAGTCATTGACCTAAGTTCCTTGGATGTATGAAAATCTAATATTTCAAAATGACATAATCTATCTAACTCTAAAAGCTTACACCTCCAACTGGAGGTGTTTTTTAAGTTCCTTTATATTCTTTATAGTTTATTTATTTTCATAATGAACAAAATCGTGACTATGTTACGAATGAGAGATAAGCTATATATGGTATATTAAGAAAATTCATAAGAGTATGCTAAAAGGTTGTTCAAAGACGTACATTAGGTCATAGGTGTGGTTGGAGAACATAATAGGGAGGAAAAGAAAGATGGATGTTTCTCGTCGCGGTTTTCTTAAACTTTCAGGGCTTTCCATCGCCGCTTTAGCTGCGGGCTTAGGATTTGATCCGGCTGTAGCTGAGGCTAAAGGGTATGCGCTGAAACTGGATGGAACCAAAAAAATCCCGAGCATCTGCCACTTTTGTGCAGGTGGATGTGGGATGCTTCTGTATGTGAAAGAGGGCAAATTGATTCACCTAGAGGGGGATCCGGATCATCCGACGAATGAGGGAACTCTCTGCCCTAAGGCGGCAAGTTTACTAAGTGTCGCTAACTCACCAGATCGCGTGATTAAGCCAAGACGTCGTGCACCGGGTGCTGATCACTGGGAAGATATTTCATGGGAAGCTGCTCTGGACATCGTTGCCAAGAAAACTAAAGAAGTCAGGGATGCTAGTTGGAAAGCTGCCGATGAGGTTGTCGACGCTAAAACGGGGCTAAAGCAAATGCTCACTGTGAACCGTGCTGAAGGGATTGCCTTCTTTGGTTCGGCTGAAGTGGACAATGAAGAGTCTTACCTGATCAAGAAATTCTGCGAATTAATTGGAACCCCTTACAATGAACATCAGGCCCGGATATGACACGCTCCCACGGTGGCAAGTTTGTCACCTTCATTTGGACGCGGTGCAATGACCAATTCATGGTCTGATCTGAAAAATGCCGAGGTCTTTTTAATTGCAGGAAGTAACTGTGCAGAAAACCATCCGATTGCCATGAAATGGATTCTTCGGGCTAAGGAAAAAGGCGCAAAAGTTATTGTCGTCGATCCACGCTTTACTCGGACAGCCTCGAAAGCTGATGTCTTCGCACAAATCCGTCCGGGAACGGATATTGCCTATCTCGGCGCAATTATTAATTATATTATTGAACAAAAATTGTATGATCAAAAGTATGTTTTAAATTATACAAATGCTCTTATTAAGGTTAGCAAAGATTACAAATCAGAAGAAGGTCTCTTCTCTGGTTATGATGAGAAAACGAGAAAGTATGCCACTGCGAGCTGGGGTTACCAACTTGGACCGGATAAAAAGCCCCTGAAAGCTGAAAGTCTAGAAGATCAAGATAGCGTATTTGCTAAGCTCAAAGCACACTACTCTAGATATACTTTTGAAACTGCCGAAAAGATCTCCGGAATTCCTGCCGCTAAAATTAAAGAAATTGCGGACACCTTCTGCAAAGGGAAGCCAGGAACCATTCTTTATGCTTTGGGAATGACTCAACATACCACGGGCGTTCAAGGGATTCGTGCTTATGCCATCATCCAATTGTTGTTGGGTAATATCGGTAAAGCCGGCGGTGGTATCAATGCCTTGCGCGGAGAGCCGAATGTCCAAGGTTCAACCGATATGGCAAATCTTGTTAGCAATTTGCCGGGCTATTTGCCGTATCCCTCCAATGCGGATCAGACCTTGCGAGATTATCTTGTCAAAAATGGGTCATTTTATGAAAAACATATAGTTGCCCAGCTTAAAGCGTGGTTTGGGGAAAATGCCACCAAGGAGAATGACTACGGATATAGTTACTTACCGAAGACCAATCCCACAGTCAATGGAACGTTCGTTAAGCTTTTTGATTTAATGGAAAAGGGACAGATTAAGCTTCTTTTTAACGTTGGCTCGAATTCTTTAGTCTCTCAGCCTGACCGACAACGCGTCCGTTCTGCTTTAGCCAAACTCGATATGTTGGTCGTATCGGACCTCTTCGAGATTGAAACTGCCCAGTTCTGGCGTGAACCAGGGGTGAAAACAGCAGATATTAAGACCGAAGTCATCATGTTCCCTGCAGCTTTCGTCTATGAGAAGGCAGGCACCATGTCGAATTCTTCGCGCTGGATTCAGTGGAAAGACGCTGCGCTCAAGCCACTCGGGGAATCGAAGCCGGATCTCGATTTGATGGACATCCTCTTTAAGAAAATTCGCAAGTTATATGCAGGGAGTACAGAGGTTAAGGATGCCCCGATCTTAAAGGCCCGTTGGGAGTATGGTGAGGAAGCAAGCGCTTTAAAAGTACTTCAGGAGTTAAGTGGGTATGACGAAACAACCGGTAAGCTCCTTCCGACTATAGGGGATTATCTTAAAGCACCCATTGGCACGGCTTCTACAGGATGTTGGATTTATGCTGGTGTTACAGGGAATGGCAACCTGGCCGCTCGTCGTAAGAATGACGATCCCTCAGGACTTGGACTGTTTCAACAATGGAGTTTTGCTTGGCCAGGAAATGTTCGTATTCTCTATAACCGAGCTTCCTGTGATGAATTAGGTCAGCCTGTCGACGCCCAACGCAAACTCGTCTGGTGGGATAGCGCAGCTAAAGTATGGGCAGGAAATGACGGTGCGGACGTCGTGGATAAGACCAAGGGACCAGAAACACCAGAAGGGAAGCAAAGTTTCCGCATGAACCCCGAGGGTGTAGGTCGCTTATTTGCAGCCGTGTATATGAGTGGGTTGCCAGCAGAACCACCGGCAGACGGCCTACCCCCTATCGGTATTCGTCCTGGAGGACTATGCGTAGATGGGCCGATGCCAGAATTCTACGAACCGACGGAAAGCCCAACGACTAACCTTTTGCATCCGAAAGTTTCGGCAAGCCCAGTGGCACTGGTTGTCTCCACTAAAATCGGTAAGTCGGAAGAGTTCCCACATGTTTTGACCACCTATGGAGTAGTTGAACATTTCTGTGCAGGAGGAATAACGCGCAACATTCCGTGGCTGAATGAGATTATGCCGGAACCCTTTGCTGAAATCAGTAAAAAACTAGGGGAAAAAATTGGAGTTAAAGAAGGGGATATGGTCGAAGTATCCTCTGCTCGCGGCAAGATAACCGTTCGAGCCTTAGTTACGGATCGCTTACAGTCGTATAAAATTAATGGTAAAGATACTGAAACTATCGGTATGCCTTGGAGTTGGGGTTTTGCCAGCTTAAGTCCTGGACCGAGTACTAATGATTTGACCATAGCTGCACTGGACCCTGGAGCGGGTACTCCGGAGTATAAAGTTTGCCTAGTCAATATAAGGAGGGCATAGCGATGACAAGAAAGATGGTTTTTGTCGACACTTCAAAATGTACGGGGTGTAAAGCTTGCTCTGTGGCTTGTAAGGAGTGGAATGAGCTTCCAGCGGAGAAAACTCAGTTACTCACCAGTTATCAGACTCAAAATGCTTTTACCACAAAGACATGGACCTATATGACGTTCATTGAAAATATGAAAATCAAAAATGAATTGGCTAATGCGCAAGGCACAATGTTTTCACTGTGCAGACCCTGCTTGCATGAAGGCTTGCTCTTCGAATGCAATTACCAAGACGGAATCTGGCTACGTCGTTTTCGAGCACGATAAATGCATTGGCTGTGGTTATTGTGTGGAGAACTGCCCGTTCGGGGTTCCGAAGGTCGATCCCGTCCAGAAGAAATCCTACAAATGTACGGGATGTATCGATCGGGTAGAGAATAATTTACTGCCAGCTTGTGTTCATACTTGTCAACCGGGAGCTTTAGGTTTTGGAGAACGTGATGTTATGCTGGCGCAAGCGAAGAAGCGTCTCGCCGACGTTCAAAAGACTTATCCCAAGGCACAGCTCTACGGAGAAAAGGAAATGGGTGGCACAACCTTTCTCTACTTGTTATTAGATAGCCCAGAAGTCTACGGCCTCCCAGTTAACCCAACGATTCCACTCTCTCTGACTCTTTGGAAAGATGTCATTCGTCCGGTGGGCGGGATTGCGGTCGGAGGGGCCGCGGCTGCTGTGGTAATAGGGGTTTTCGCCAACCTCTTAAGAGGAAACTACCGATCTGGTGGGGACTCGGAAGACCCTGTAGATAGTAAGAAAGGGGGCAATAAGTAATGGCAGTCAAAATGCAAACCAAAAATCAAACCCCAAAGACGATTGACCATAATAGGATCTTGCGTTTTTCTAAAGGAGAACGCATAAGTCACTGGGTTCATGCCATTGCCTTCTTTGTACTACTCTTTACCGGATTGGGAGTTCTCAGCACCTTTTTCCAACCAGCAATGGCGGTTGTTGGCGGGATTCAAGTTGCACGTCTGATTCACCGTGGTGTAGCGGTCGTGTTCGTTGTCGTGGTGGCCTTGATGTTCTTTGTTGGAAATCCGCGCTATCACTGGGAATGGTTAAGATCAGTCTTTAAGTTTACTAAAGAAGATCTACAACATGTCACGGCATTCCCTAAAGAATTTTTCGGGGGACACGGTACCTATCCTCCTCAAGACAAGTATAACGGGGGAGAAAAAATTAACTCCATGATCACTATTTTTGGCTCTGTTTTCATCACGCTAAGTGGAATCGTGTTGTGGTTTGCCCCGTCTTTCCCACCTGGTTTAGTCCGTTGGGCTTATCCAGTACACGACCTCTCAATGATTATGATGACAGCCGCTGTTATCGGGCATATGTATCTAGGTCTATTACACCCGGATTCAAACCCTTCCATTACAGGTATGATCAATGGTTATGTACCTATAAAGTTTGCACGCTCGCACCATGCCAAATGGTATGCGAGGGTGAAAGATGAGCAAAATAATAGGCAAGCTTAGATAAGATAAGATAAGATAAGATAAGATAAGATAAGATAAGATAAGATAAGATAAGATAAGATAAGACACCTACTAGAAAATGAATGTAAGGGGAGCTCCTTTAAATGGATAAAACTATGCATAAGATGGAAATCGCGGGAGACACATCGCTGGAGCAAGCTTTTCAGACCTATTGCCTACTGAACGAAGAAGTTAGGCGCTGGCAAGATGAGCGGGGTTCTTTCGGAATGGAAGAATTGAGTCCGGCAAAGACTCCCCCTTACTACCCCTTTGTGGACTTTCCAGAAATAGTCGTCCTAGAACTCTGGAAAAGGTTGAATCAGGTAATAGGTTTAATCGTTTCCGAAGCGGCCTTAAGAGAGACCTGGAAAAGATTTAAAAACGGTCAATCCTTGTCAGAACCAGAGTTATCAAGTAATCTGCAAATCTCCTTAACGGGTATTGCACACCTTTTACGAGCAAGATTTATGAAAACCAAAATGGATGCAGAGAATAATCAAGGTCAGGTTCATCCTGAAAAAACAGCTTATGAAAGCGACGCTTGCCCAATATGTGGGGAGCACGCTACGCTTTCTATACTCGCTCGATCAAATGGTCAACGATTCATACATTGTACATTGTGCGGGCATGAATGGCCAACGGCACGTGTCGGTTGTATTCATTGCGGAAGCGAAGAAGCAACTGAACAAAGCTATCTTCAGTCAGAAGAATTTCCCGGCATCGAATTGGTGGTTTGTGAAGCTTGCGGACAGTATTTTAAAGAGTTGGATTTGCGCACACTGGCCGTAGCAGATTTTATTTGGGAAGATGTAAGAACCTTGCCGTTAAATTATGCTGCTGAGCAATGGTTGGCTGACCATGCAAAACAATCTGGAAACATCCAGTGAGGGTAGATGTTTTATAAAACAATATTCTTATTCAAGAGAAGCGCTCAGATATGATTTGTCTGAGCGCTTCTTAAATATTGCCTGAAGCTTATATAAGACAGTAGACCCTTATAAGGTTTGAGCAAGTTTTTGAAGAGTAAGGTTTATATTTTTTGTTAGATGTTAGAAGTTATAAAACGAAATGATTTGAGGAAATACACCTTAGCGTGTTATAATTAATTTTTATCCTATCCTTATAAGTGTAAAAACTGAAATAAATTAATAGACTAAATACAGGAAACTTAGACAATAGATATGTTAAGGAGTTAATGACATTGAACCAAACGGATTTAAAATCGGAAATTAATTCGCGCAAAACCTTTGCAATCATTTCACACCCAGATGCAGGAAAAACGACACTGACGGAAAAGCTGCTGCTTTTCGGAGGGGCAATTCACGAAGCGGGATCCGTTAAAGCCAGAAAGGCAGAACGTTATGCCACTTCAGATTGGATGGATCTCGAGCGGCAACGGGGGATTTCTATTACATCAAGTGCTCTTCAATTTAAGTATCAGGGATATGTTATTAATATTCTCGATACACCGGGGCACCAAGATTTTAGTGAAGATACCTACCGGACATTAACGGCTGCCGATTGTGCCGTTATGTTAATAGACGCAGCCAAAGGGGTTGAAACTCAAACGAAGAAACTGTTTCAGGTCTGTCGTCAACGGGGTATCCCAATTTTTACCTTTATCAATAAATGTGATCGCAATGCGAAGGAGCCTCTTGATCTAATGGATGAAGTGGAAAAGGTCCTTGGGGTTGAATCGTATGCTATGAATTGGCCAATTGGTATGGGTCCTGATTTTAAAGGGATTTATGATCGCCAAACAGAGCAAATTGAACGGTTTGTGGAAGGGAGTAACAAATCCAGTGCTAAGCCACCTGTATCTGGTGCTCTGAGCGATCCGAAGGTACAGGAAGGTATTGGAGAAGGTCTACTCAATCAACTTTACGAGGAGATTGAACTTTTGGATATGGCGGGTAATACATTCTCCCAAGAACGAGTGGATCGCGGAGAAGTGACACCTGTGTTTTTTGGAAGCGCGCTTAATAATTTTGGGGTTCCAAATTTTTTGAGCAGTTTTTTAGAACTCGCCCCTGCGCCCCAACCGCGAAGCACAAATTTAGGCAATTTAAACCCAGAAACTCCTAGCTTTTCGGGGTATATCTTTAAAATTCAAGCAAATATGAATGCTCAACACCGCGATCGTATCGCGTTTATTCGGATTTGTACTGGTCGATATGAACGTGGTATGAATGTGATCCATACGCGTTCTCATCGCCGACTTCGTCTTGCTCAGCCCCAGCAGCTGTTCGCACAGGAAAGGACGATTCTTGATGAGGCGTTCGCCGGTGATATAATCGGGGTTCATGATAGTGGACTTTTACGGATCGGGGATGTTCTCACAGAAAGAGATGGGCTTCAGTTTGAGGCAATGCCTTTCTTTAGTCCTGAAAATTTTGCGCGTATTAATATTGCGAATGCCCTGAAGCGTAAACAATTTATTAAAGGGATTCAGGAATTACAGGAAGAAGGGGCTATACACGTCTTTCGAGATCTCAATGTAGGAGTTGAGGCTCCAATCATTGGAGTAGTAGGTCAATTACAATTTGAAGTGTTAGAATACCGATTGCGGGAAGAATATGGAGTACAGGTGGATATTCAACATCTCCCTTTTGAAATCGTCCGTTGGGTAGAAAATGAACCGAAGACTGTGAAGTTGTTGACAGAATCTAGTATGAGTACTGTTGTGATAGATAAAGATGAAAACTACGCTGTTTTGTTATTGGACGAATGGAAGGCAAAATGGCTAAGTGATCGTTATAATATTGAATTTTTTATGCAACCGCAGAGTAAGTAATAGATATTAAAACAAAGGCCTAGGATAATGATTATTCTTAGGCCTTTTGCATGTGCGTACAAAAAAAATTTCAAACACCGGGCTGAGCAGTAAAAGTATGATCTAAGAGAATATGCCCCCCGATTGATTCACCATATTCGCCATTAATAAGAATACAAACTCCATTAATTCCAGGAATTTGAGTTAAAGACCAAACGATTGATCTTATGGTTATATCTTCCTCTAAGGCCCCGCCTGGAAAATCATCACTAATATTTTTACTAAAGTTAATAGTTGCTAATCCATTTTGAATAGATAAAGAAAGTATTTGCGTAGTTTGAGCAAGTGCCGATGTAAGTTTGTCGGATTGAGGACCCCGTATAAGTTCGTTCAGGATCAGGATTGCTTTTTGAGATAAGGTTAGATTTGACCATAATGATTTGTCAATTTGACGTTCTTCAGGCACAAGATTTTCGAAGTTATCGCTTGAAAAGTAGAGTCTATATGTACCCCCACTAGCAGGAGGAGGGCCTTCTTGACGTGCAAATGTAGTTGAGCTTTCCCTAACACCCATTGGAAAGACATTGAAATAATTCTCAACTCCTGCTCCGATTGCGTCGGCAACTGAATCACGATAATTTTCTGATAGCAAGAGTTTTCTTTCTCGAGGATTAGAAATAAATCCAACCTCTACAATGACTGAGGGAATCTTCGTTTGTTTAATAACATAATAATCTCCTGCCTTGGCTTTACGTTTATTATCGGATTGAAGCAGAGTAAGTTGTTCTTGGATTAGTTCAGCCAGTGCTTTTCCAGACGGAGAGTCTAGATGGTGATAGGTTTCCATGCCATATGAATTTCGTTTCGGAAAGCTGTTGGCGTGGACACTAATGAATAAATCAGCGTTGTTCTTATTAGCTATCTCGATCCTACTGTTTAACTCAATTCGTTTGGCCATACGTCCTTTGACAAATCCCGGGAGAAAGAAATCCCTGTCGACTTCGCGAGTTAGTATGACTGTACATCCTTTGGTCGCTAAAACTTTACTTAAGCGCAAAGAAATATCTAAATTGACGTCCTTTTCTTTGAGTTCGGAATTTTGAGCCCCTGGATCAGCCCCCCCGTGTCCAGGGTCAATAACAATCACTTTATCTTTCAGATTAGAAGATAGTACAGAGGTCAATTGTAATGACCAGGCTCCAATAAATAGTATGATCACTGCAAGCAATGCTACCAAAACCGTCCTTTTACGCACTAATATTACGGTTGGCCTCTTAAACATACTACAACACACTCCACTTTAAGAGTCATTAATTATGTATATTGTAAGAAATTGTTTCGTAAACATAAATTTGAAAAGAATTCTAACTTAAGACTTTATAAATTGGAAGGATGAGGCAGATGAATTGGCTGATCGCTTTAATTGGGGTAATCTTGTTGAATATTCCTTTTGGGTATTGGAGAGGAAACGTCAAAAAGTTCTCATGGCAATGGTTTATATCAGTTCATTTACCAATACCAGTTATAGTTTTTTTGCGTATTCAATTAAGTCTCGGATGGGAATTAACGACGTATCCCATATTAGTAGGGGCCTATTTTTTGGGGCAATTTTTGGGTGTGAAGTGGCATCGACTTTGGCGGAGGTCAATGCGTGTCAGTAATTGTTTATTTTACGATATTGTACGGAATCGATGGGTTATTATCATCATTCGTTAGGGTGTGACGGAGGGGTGAGTAGTTACACATATCGGGTCATGGCTTGTATAGCTGGAGTAAACGAATGTTAATAAATAATTACTAGGATCTTGCATAATAAATAATACTTTAGCAAATAATAGTTGACATCATATAAGCTGAGATGGTAATATAACCGAGCGCCACAAAAGCGATATTGATTGAATTACAGGTCTGAGGCTGAAGTGTGTTTGATTAGAACTTAGTGAAAATTAGTTATTGACAACTCAGGTTGAAAATGCTAATATGTAATTCCGGCCTAAACAGCCAAAAAGATTATGGTCTTTGGTCACCTCCCGCCATCCTGCAAGATGGTTAATACGTGCGAAGACGGTGTCTTCGGGCTCCGGTGACACCCAGACCATCACGGCAGCTAGCCATCCATGGCGCTGCTCTAATCTCGAACATCCCTGTTCGAGTCA